>NZ_JBXWNK010000010.1:0-205273 GCF_059610325.1 Ruegeria sp. YTSA064 | reverse complement strand
ACTGAACAGGCATCTCCCACCCAGCAAAATCAACCAACTTACCACCCAACTCAACATGCAAAGCGTGAAGAGGCGTGTGCTTTAAGGATGTCATGATGGCTACCTTCTTATTGTATAGTGAACAGAAGCTATCCCGCCAGTCTGACCCAAGCTGAATATTTTGCAACGATTCAGCCCCGGTTTTAGATGGCAGACCAAGGACAGGCCAAGCTCGTATGCGAGTGTATGCTTTAATAATGTTCCTATAGGAAACTTTTTTCCATTAAGCAACACTCTTTGGATCACGCCTAACTTACTGCTTTGCTTTTCCAATCCTTCCCAGACCATACGAAGGTAGAAGCTCAGATCTTACAGCACCTTATCACATTGATGACTTCAGTTTCTGAACCGCACAATCCAGAACCTTCAAGCCGGCAACCAGGTCAGTTTCGGCTGTATCCTCGGCAAAATCGTGGCTGATTCCACCAATCGACGGGACGAAAAGCATCGCAACCGGCATCATGCGCGAAACATTGGTTGCATCATGCAAAGCCCCTGATGGCATCCGTCGCCACCGGCCTGGGGCGATCTGCTCGGCAGCCGCTTCCAGCGCTTTGCGAAGTTTGTGATCCATCGCCACAGGCTCCAAGCCCAGAAGGGATCCATAGCTAAGCTCCATACCCGATTGTGCGGCGATATCGCTCGCGGTGTTGCGAATGATCTCTTCCATCCTTGCCAGCCGATCTGCATCTCCATCGCGCCACTGCATCGAAAAACGCGCACGGCCCGGCACAATTGAGGACGCGCTGGGATGCAGGTCTACATGCCCAATTGTCCAGACCGTTTGCGGCGTTACCACGTTGCGAAACTGGTCATTAAGGCGTGTGTTGAAAAGGGACAGCGCTTGAAATGCATCGCGTCGCAGGTGCATGGGCGTTGTACCTGCGTGGTTTTGCTGGCCATCAAACTGAACCACCATATTGCGAATGCCGACGATGTCGGTAACAACACCGATCTGGTCACCTTGCGTGTCAAGCGAGGGGCCTTGTTCGATATGCATTTCGACAAACCCGGTGAACCGACCCGGGTCGACGAAACTAGCGGCACAATCCGCCATCGACGCGCGCGCGCAACCAAAGGTCTCTCCGGTATGATCAGTCAGCTCATCTGCCCGTTCCAGATCCAATTCGCCAGACCAAACCGCCGAGCCCGTTGTGACACCGAACCGACCTTCTTCATCTTGAAAGCTGACAACTGAAATAGGTTGCTCACTGGACCGCGCGACCTCAAGCGCCGCTATCACACCCAATGCGCCATCCAGCCAACCGCCTTCGGGTTGGCTATCTGAATGCGACCCCATCAACAGCGACGGTCCTTCGGCTAATCCGAAAAGGTTTCCAACCGGGTCGAAATGGGGGGTCAACCCGGCTTCGGCCATGCGGCCTGCCAGCCAATGACGGGCTGCAATGTCAGCTTCAGAATAAGCAGGCCGAATGACACCTTTGCCCACGCCAGAAGCTCCGAACTGCCGTAATTTATGCAGATCTTCCAGAAACCTTTTTTCGTCGACTGCCATTACATTCCCCCGATCAACCAGAATGCACAATACGCCCGTCAGATTAGCTCGCAAGGGAGGGGCGTGAATTGATGCAGTTTTTCCCCAAACCCCTCTGGCCCCGAACGCGAAGCTGCCCTAAGACTTCGTCGCAAGAGGGTTCGAAATGTCATTCATTACATTGGTGCGTCACGGGCAGGCCAACACCGCCGCGCGGGACGAGAATAGCTACGACAGGCTCAGCGATCTGGGCCACCAGCAAGCGCGTTGGCTGGGTGCGCATCTGAAAGATACCCAGGCCCATCACCCTCGGGTCTATTGTGGCACCCTTACACGTCATGTGGAGACAGCAGCCAGCATGGGTTTGGCCGAACCTGTGCACGACGCGCGCCTCAACGAAATTGAGTACTTCACCCTCGCGCAGCTGTTTCATGAGCAACATGGCGTGGCGATTCCAATCGACCGCGAAGAGTTTGTGGAACATCTTCCCAAGACATTTACCGCTTGGGCCAATGGCGAAATTGAAAACCCGCCAGAGACCTTCGTCGAATTTGAAACCCGCGTCCGCGACGCGTTGCGCGATATCGGAACCGAGGGCGGGCCCGCGATTGTTGTGACTTCGGGGGGGCTGATTTCGATGGTGGTCCGGCAGGCTATGATGCTGGATATCACTTCGATGGCACGGGTGGCGCTTGCCATCATGAATACGTCGATGCATCGTCTGCACCCAATCGGTTCGCAACTGAGCCCGGTCCTGTTCAATGCAGTGCCCCATCTGGAAGCTCCAGATCGGCACTTTGCCCAAACTCACCTTTAAGGAGGCGCGGATGCTGCTCTATTTTGCCCCCCGCACAATCTCAGTCGCTGTGGCGATTGCGCTGGAAGAGGCCGGTTTGGAATATGAAGCCGTGCAGCTTGATTTCGCCGGGGGTGAGCAGACAAAGCCAGCGTACAGGCAAATCAATCCCAAAGGCCGTGTACCTGCGCTTGCGGTTGATGGTGGTATTTTGACTGAAACCGGCGCCCTGCTGGAGTTTGTTGCCGCCAAAGCACCCGAGGCCGCGCTGGTTCCGGCAGATCCCGTGATGGCAGCGCGAATGCGAGAGGTAATGTATTATCTGGCCTCGACCATGCATGTGAACCACGCGCACAAACTGCGCGGGCCTCGTTGGGCGGACAAGAAGGCCAGTTGGAAGGACATGAAGGACAAGGTGCCCCAGACGATGACCGAGTCATGCGACTATATCGTTTCAAACGGGCTGCGTGGTCCGTTCGTGTTGGGTGAGACACTCTCGCTGGCCGACGCTTACCTCTATGTGGTCTGTAGCTGGCTGGAAGGTGACGGCGTCGACGTTTCGGCCTTTCCCAAGATCATCGCCTTCCGCGAGGCGATGGAGGCTCGGCCATCGGTTCAGGCGGTGCGCGCCGCCGGAATGCTCTGACAAAAGGAAGTATGATGACACATCTCTGGGTCCGGGCGGAACAGCGCCCGAACGAGGAACGGGTCGGGCTTACCCCTGAAGGTGCCGCCGCACTGATCGCTGCAGGCATTCGTGTGACGGTCGAAGAAAGCTCTGTACGGGCTATTCCTTTGGATGGTTACAGACAGGCAGGTTGCGAAATCGCGTCCGAGAATTCGTGGCCAGAAGCCCCGCTTGACGCAATCGTCTTTGGCTTAAAAGAGCTGCCCGAGGATGGCACGCCTTTGCCTCACCGCCACATCATGTTTGGCCATGCTTATAAGGGTCAGCATTCTGGACGCGAATTGTTGCGGCGGTTTAAGGCCGGTGGCGGCACGCTTTATGACTTGGAATATCTGGTGGACGCAGATGGCCGCAGGGTTGCAGCCTTTGGCTATTGGGCCGGTTACGCCGGGGCTGCGGTTACACTGAAGACATGGGCAGCGCAGCAACGCGGGCAGGAATGCCAGCCCGTTGGTGTTTATGCCAACAAAGACGCGTTGAATGCTGAACTGATGGCCGAACTGGATGCTACAGGAGCCGAGCGTCCCCGCGCCATCGTTATCGGCGCGTTAGGCCGTGTCGGCACCGGCGCCGCCGATATGTGCGAGGCCATGGGGGTTGCCGTCACCAAATGGGACATTGCCGAGACGTCCAGCGGCGGGCCATTTCCCGAAATCCTTGATCACGATCTCTTCCTGAACTGCATCTTCGCCCGACCGGGCACCCCGGTTTTTGTCACGCGCGATGCTCTGAGCACGCCCCGCAGTCTGACCGCCATCGGCGATGTAGCCTGTGACCCCGATAGCGACTACAACCCGGTTCCGGTCTATGACCACGCCACCACATGGGACGCACCCGCTTTACGCGTGGCCACCGACCCTGTGATGGACGTGATGGCCATCGACAATTTGCCGTCGATGCTGCCCATCGAAAGCTCGGAAGACTACGCGGCGCAATTGCTACCGTCCCTGCTGACGCTGACCGATCTGGACAGTGACGTCTGGGGTCGAGCAGAAGCAACTTACAAAACTCATATCGAAGGGATCTGAGCGATGACGATTCACTGGTGTGGCACCGGCCTGTCGGCCATCCCCGGCCTGCGCCGCCTAATCGAAGGCGGTCACAAGGTCGCTGTCTGGAACCGGACCGTCGAAAAGGCCAAGGCCGAGGTCGGAGACCTGACTGATGACATCCGCGCCTTCGACATCGACGCCCTAGGCGCGGTGCTTGAGAAGGGCGACATCATCGTCTCGATGCTGCCGGGTGACTGGCATGTACCACTGGCAGAGCTGGCAATTTCGAAAGAGGCCAACTTTGTGTCGTCTTCCTACATCGCGCCCGAGATGCGCGCTTTGGATGACAAGGCGCGCGAGGCAGGTGTCGCGCTGGTCAACGAGGTCGGGTTGGACCCTGGGATCGACCACCTGATGGCGCATGCTCTGGTCGCCGACTACCGCGCATCGGACGCGTTCGATCCCCAGAACCACCTAAGCTTTATCTCGTATTGCGGCGGGATCCCGAAGAACCCAAACCCGTTCCGCTACAAGTTCAGCTGGTCTCCATTGGGTGTTCTAAAGGCGCTGCGCTCACCCTCGAAATCTATTCGCGACTATGCCCCATTGGACGTCGCGCGCCCGTGGGACGCGATCAGCAGCTATATCGCCCCGCTGCCCGCGCCCGAAAGCTTCGAGGTCTACCCGAACCGCGACTCGATCCCGTTTAAGGCCGAGTACCAATTCGAGGATCACTGGCCGGTCAAAGAATTCGTCCGCGGCACCCTGCGCCTGAACGGTTGGGCTGACGCGTGGTCGGATGTGTTTACTGAAATCGAGACCCTCACAGGGCCAGAAGGCGACGCCCGCCTGAAAGAGATGTCGGATCAGTTCTGGGAAGAAAACGCCTATGACGAGGGCGAACCCGACCGCGTGGTTCTGTGTGTGGGCCTGAAAGCCGAGAAAGAAGGCGTTGAGGTCTGGCATAAGACCTATGTCATGGACGCTTGGGGTGACGAACGCGGCACGGCCATGGCACGCCTGGTTTCGATCCCGGTGTCCCTTGCAGTCGAAGCCGTCCTGAACCGTGCTATCCCTGCCGGTGTCCACGCCGCGCCAAGTGATCCGAAACTGGTACAGGGTTGGATGGACGAGATCGACACACTGGCGCAACACCTGCAGATCGTGGACCACACCGCCTAAAACGCAATCAGCCGCTTCGAACACGCGAAGCGGCTGATCACATTGTGGCGTCGCTGACAGCCGTCAAATATATTGCGCTATCACCGCTTCAACATCGCAGCGATTGAGTCCAAGCTCTGACAATTCGAAATCTGAAAGACGGTTCAGCTCTTGACCGGCGCGAACGATATCGGCTTGGATTGCGCGCATTCTCATCGCCTGATCGAACAATAACAGCGCACTGTTAGACACGTTCTGTTTCGGATTTGGGTTGCTATCCAGCATATTCGTTACCTCGCGCTTACTTACATAGATTGCTTTTCGGATCGCACCGGACAGTGCCTAAGAGCAGGCCTGATAGGGCGTGTTGTGATAAACGTTTCGATATACGCGCTACCGTATCTCAGCGCGTGGGATGCCGATATCGCTAAGCTGATGATCATTGAGCTTTTCAAGCACTCGGATCGTCTTGTTGTAAACTCTGCGACGCTGCCATGCAGATGGGGCCTCAGGCTGGTTCGCAAACTGGCCGAAGAAAAGAGACCGATGATCAGCTGCGGTTGTATTGACGTGTGCCATGTCGAATTCCTCCAGTATTCATCGTTGCTGTTGATGAACCTGATAAAAGAACTCGACATTAACCTCGGAGGAACGCCGCATTAATAATGTTTAATGAAAGCGGATCAACCAATCCGATGCGCCAGCATCCGGACCAACCCATACGCCATAACGCGAGAACAGGGATTACATCAGATCGTTTTCGACATCTTCGGCAGAGATTCCCAGCGCATCCAACCCATTTTCCAGGTGATCGGATAAATGCGGCGTTCCTATCAGATAATCCGCACAAGGGGTTGAGGCCTCGGACTTTGCGGTAGCAATGGCCTCGGCCAGATCTTCAGCGAAGAAGCTCTCACGACCGACCCACATGACGGCGACCAGTTCTGCTTGTTCATCCTCGCTCATGCGTTCGATGAATGCGCGTAACTCGCCCTCGGCCCGGTTCAACTCTCGCCCCATCATGGCAACCTGGGCGATTTTTCTTGCCGAGATTTCCAACATGTCCCAACTCCTCGTGTTCGCGGTTCACTGTTATCTGAACGATGCCACAGGCGATCGTCTTTGATCTTGCGCAAAGCGGAGGACTTTACTGATGTGAACGCGATACAGGCTGATCAGGGACGGGAGCGGTGCGAAAGGGGCTGAATCGTGCGCGCTTGACCCATAGCTTAAGCGCTTGCCAGTGGATCAGAAACACCGCCCTTCGCGCTCCGAACGGTCGGCGCCAGAGCGATTTCAGAATGATGCGGTTGCTAAGCGGCCGGCGTGGACCCGTCAGGGTGGCGATCAGCCCCCCGCTGCCGCGGCCATAGTCGATCCAGACACCCACGCGCTCGTCGCGATAATCAAATCGAAACGTATAGGTCCCTTCAATTTCTTGAAACGGCGAGACATGCATCAACTTGTCAGCCAGTATCCGATCAGTTGACGCAATGGGCGAATGATCGGGTTTGTGGCACAGATAGCTGTGACGCGTACCATAAGTATTGGTCACTTCAGCAACCACAGCATAGAGCTGATGCCCATCATCAAAGCAGAACCAGAAACTCACTGGATTGAACACATGCCCAAGCATGCGCGGTTGGGTCAACAGAGTGATCTGATCCGGCTGAGGAATACCCTGCGCCTCAAAACACTCACGCAGCCAAATCGCGCCGCGACCCCGACCAGGCTCACCACCGTGATCGCTATCTCGCCATCCGGTCAGGTTCACCTTGTTGAACGAAAACAAAAAGGGCGTCTTGGCACAGACTTCAGGGTCAAACAGAACATAATCGATTGAATAGCGAAACGAATTATCGATCGCACCCTTGCGCCCGTGAAAGGTATGACCCGCTATGTGATCAACAGTGTTCATAACGCAGATGTTCCGTACTGACTGCAAACTGTTCAAAAGACATCCATTTTTGAATGCCCTTACATCATACATTACGAAATACTGCTCGTTTTGGATGAAAATTTTTGCACCAGACTGATCCAACTTGGGTCAGACAACGTAATCAGGTTATGTTTACCGAGATAGATACCGTGACCTTGGACGATGTGGCAGCACAACATGTTGTCAAAAGTGCCGTGCGCGGAGCCAAACGATTTAAAGGTAAACCGGTGAACGGACCAAACAAATGTTGTGATTCCAGAAAGGAATGGGTGGATCACGTCCGTCGTATCCGAGATGCGAAGGATCAGATCGCGTTTGCCGAACTGTTCCAGCATTTTGCACCTCGAATAAAAGCATTCCTAATCAAGTCCGGGTCAGACGCTGCACTGGCGGAGGAATGCGCACAGGAGGTCATGGCGACCTTGTGGCACAAGGCGCATCTGTTTGACCCGACAAGGGCAACGGTTGCGACCTGGGTGTTCACTATCGCAAGAAACAAGCGCATTGACGTTTTGCGCAAGCAACGCCGCCCTGAACCCGAAGACCTCTGGTGGGGGCCAGAGGCGGAGCCGGAACAGGAAGACGTTCTGGCGCTGCAACAGGAAACCGCGCAGCTGCGTGATGCCATGGCGGCATTACCCGAGGCGCAAAGACAGCTGATCGAGAAGGCCTACTTCGGAGATCTGAGCCATCGAGAAATCGCATCTCAGACCGGATTGCCATTGGGAACGATCAAATCACGGATAAGGCTGGCGCTGGACCGCTTGCGCCACGCAATGAACTGAGATGACGAGCATGAGAAACGAGATCAAACATCACATGACAGACGACCTGCTTATGGCCTATGCCGCAGGCAATCTGCCAGAGGCGTTCGACCTGATGGTCGCCACACATCTGTCGCTGTGTGACCATTGTCGCGCTCGCTCTGAGAGCTTTGATGCAGTTGGCGGATGTGTTTTGCAGGAACAGGATGCGTCTGCAAGCATGAGCGACGGTTCGCTGGCTGCAACAATGGCATTGATTGCTCAGGGCGCGCCAAAGGCGAAACCCGCGCACCCGACTTGTGCAGTTCTTCCGGCACCGCTGCAGGACTATGTTGGCGGCGACGTGAACGCGATCAAATGGAAGCCCGTCGGCATGGGTGTCAAACAGGCAATCCTGCCCACGACCAGCGAAGCGACCGCCCGGTTGTTGTTTATCCCCGCCGGGGCAGCGGTGCCGGATCACAGCCATAACGGCATAGAGTTGACGATGGTCCTGCAGGGTGCATTCTCAGATGAGATTGATCGCTTCGCCCGCGGCGATGTCGAAATTGCCGACCAATCTATCCATCACACGCCCACGGCAGATATTTCCGAAGATTGCATTTGCCTGGCCGTTACCGACGCTCCGCTGAAGTTTAGCAAGTTGATGCCGCGCCTGTTCCAGCCATTTCTTCGAATCTAATTCGTTGTGGTAGAGTTGTTTACCGACGCCAACTAATTGGGAGATCTCAGTATTGTTAAGGATGGCAACTTTAGCGCTGTTAATGGCCTTCGGAGCCAGCCTTTCCGCTCAGATGACAGCAGACGTGAAATTCCAACCGGGCAATTTCGGTACGATGGTGAATGGTACTGTAACCGGAAACGAATATTTCGACTATAAACTGGGCGCCAAGGCTGGGCAGGAGATGTTCGCCGACCTCAAGGTCAGTGACACCAACGGCTATGGCGTGATCTATTTCAATATCCTGCCGCCGAACAGTGACGGGGTTGCAATTTACAATGGTTCAATTGATGGCAATACCGCCCGGATCGAGCTTCCAGATGATGGCGACTACACCATACGTGTTTATCTGATGGGTAACGATCGCGACACCGGCAAGACGGTTGGTTATAATCTGGACTTATCCATCCAGTAACGCTCAGCTTTCGGTTTTTCCCAGCGGCACGACGTTTGTGTGGTCATCCGGCGCAAGCTCTTCGAAATCGAAATTGTCCAAACGTTGCGCCCGGCGACCCGCCTTTTCGGCGCTTATCTTGATTTCCGAGATGTCCTTGGCCGCCTGACCAAAATGACGATCCAGGTTCGAGACACGTTCACCCAAACGGTCCACATCCTTGTGCAGCATCCCCAGCTCCTTGCGGATGGCACCGGCCTGCTCGCGCATGCGCGCGTCTTTGAGGATCGCGCGCATGGTGTTCAGCGTCGCCATGCAGGTGGTCGGAGACACGATCCAGACGCGTTTCGAAAAACTCTCCTGCACAATTTCCGGGAACTTGGCGTGCAGCTCGGCATAGACCGCCTCGGACGGCAGGAACATCAGCGCCCCATCAGCTGTTTCACCGTCCAGAATGTACTTCTCGGCGATATCGTTGATGTGCTTGCGCACGGTACTGCGGAACATCTGCACCGCAGCTTTCAGCTCCATATCGTTGGTCGATCCGATCAGCGCCTCATAGGCCTCCAACGGAAACTTACTGTCGATCACGATAGGTCCGGGAGGGTTTGGCAAGTTGATCAGGCAATCCGCCCGTCGTCCATTCGACAAAGTTGCCTGCAGCTGAAAACTATCCGATGGCAACGCCTTCGAGACGATATCGTTCAGCTGGATTTCCCCGAACGCTCCGCGCGTCTGTTTGTTCGACAGGATATCCTGCAGGCTTAATACGTCGCCAGACAGCTTGGTAATATTGTCTTGCGCCTTGTCGATGGCCGCCAGACGTTCCTGCAGTTGAGTCAGCGAGGTCGCCGTCTGTTTCGATGAGCCATGGAGCGATTCCTTCATTCGCTCCTGCATCTCAGCCAAGGCGCGCGCCGATTTCATCGCGTTATCTGCCAGCCGGTCATTCATCTGCTGCTGCACCGACGACAGGCGGGATTCGACAGTTTGGATCACCTGCACCTGCGCATTGGCCTGCGTGTCCGAGACATGCTGCAATCCGCCGCGTAGCTGCTCCTGCCCTTGGCCTAGTTGCTGCACATGCTGTCCCAAATGGGCCATCTGCCGGGCCAAGGGTTCGGCCATCCGGGCCGAGCGTTGTGACGCCCGTAGCGATAGAAACAGCAAGAGCAGAATCAACGCCACAACTCCGCCAGTGATCAGGATGACGGGGTCATTCAACGCATATTGAGTACCAGCTATCTCGATCATGTCGCCTCGGATGTTCTTGTTTTATTCTTCATAGCCCGACAGGGCCGATGGATCAACTGCGACCGAACAGGCGTTCGATATCGCTGAGCTTCAGTTCCACATAGGTCGGCCGCCCATGGTTGCATTGGCCGGAATGGGGCGTCGCCTCCATCTCGCGCAGCAGGGCGTTCATTTCTTCTGCCCGCATCCGACGGCCTGATCGGACTGAACCATGACAGGCCACCCGGCTGAGGATCGCCTCAATCCGTGCCTGCACGGTTTGGCTTTCGCCCTGATCGGCAAGCTCATCGAGGATATCGAGGATCATGGCTCGAGCATCGACTTCACCCAGAATGGCCGGAGTTTCGCGCACAGCGACCGCTCCACCGCCAAAGGGTTCGATGGTCAGCCCAAAGCGCGCAAGATCATCAGCGACGGCCATCAACCGCGCGCAGTCCCCTTCTGTCAGATCGACAATTTCAGGGATCAGCAAGGCTTGGGCGGCAACGCCGTTTTCTGCCATCTGGCGTTTGAGTTTTTCGTATACCAACCGTTCATGCGCGGCGTGCTGATCCACGATCACCATGCCATCTGCCGTCTGGGCAATGATGTAATTTTCGTGCACTTGACCTCGCGCTGCGCCTAAGGGCAAGTCCTGGGGTTCTTCTAGCGGCGCAACTTCGGGCGCCGGCTCCACGATACGCCCACTATAGTTCTGTGACAGCTCCGCAAAGCCAGGAGATTGCGCACGATAGGCCGCCTGACGCGCCATCGGTGACGGACGATCCATCTGATACACCCGCGCTGGCGCAGCGGGCGCAGGCTCGGGCCGCATCGCACCCAAGGTCGCATTTGCGACAGTCGAAGACGCACGATGTCCGGCCTCGGCCAGCGCGTGGCGCAGGCTGGATACGATCAACCCACGTGCTAGGCCCGGATCGCGGAACCGAACCTCGGATTTAGCCGGGTGCACATTCACGTCCACCAGCGTTGGATCACAGTCGATAAACAGCGCTGCGGCCGGATGTCGGTCGCGACTGAGAAAATCAAAATAAGCCGCGCGCAGAGCACCGGTCAGCATCTTGTCCCGCACAGGTCGTCCGTTGACAAACAGATACTGCGCGACGGCAGCCCCACGCGAATAGGTCGGGAGCGCGGCATAACCATACAGCCTGAGCCCTTCGCGGGTGGCATCGATCTGCAACGCGTTCTCAGCGAATTCACGTCCTAGTATGCGCGCCAATCGGGCGTGCAACGCATCAAACAGATCGCCATTCTCGCGGTCGGCGCGGAAGGTCACGCGACCTTCTCCACCACCCGAAACATCACGTAGGGTGAACGCAATTGCAGGCTCGGCCATCGCAAGACGTTTCACGATGTCGGAAATTGCCTGCGCCTCAGCCCGGTCCGTGCGCATGAACTTCAACCGTGCCGGGGTCGCGTAGAATAGGTCTCGCAGCTCGACCACTGTCCCCGTGCGCAAAGCGGCAGGCTTCACCGCCTCCACTTTGCCACCCGCCACGTGGATTTTAGCGGCTTCAGAGCCCGGTACGCGACTGGTAATGGTCAAACGACCAACCGCTCCCAGCGAGGGCAGCGCTTCCCCGCGAAACCCAAATGTGTGGATATTTAGCAGATCGGACCCGTCGATCTTTGATGTCGCATGACGCGACAGCGCCAGCGGTAAATCTTCAGCAGCGATGCCGCAACCATCATCGGTGACACGAATCAGGGTCTTGCCGCCATCCGCGACTTCGACGGCAATGCGTTTGGCCCCGGCATCTATGGCATTTTCGACCAATTCTTTAACTGCAGAGGCCGGCCGTTCCACGACTTCACCAGCAGCAATCCGATTGATCGCTGCATCATCAAGCTGCCGAATTACCGGGCGATCATTGCTGATATTGGGGTCTGCATACACCATACCACTAGACCTAGCATAGATATGCGCGATTCGACCACAGGTTTGGATGGTTCAGCGGGCGAGCAAATGATGTATCCGGCCAGCTTGACCCTGTCGTAAAGGGGGTAGCGACTTAGGTCAATACTGGCCGGATATACCAGAGTGAGTGGTGGTCTTGTGGTATTTGATCAAAGCTTGCGTACCATCGCACATGGAATAAATCCCGTTAATATTTGGAAATTGTTTCCATTTGGCGAAGTTCAGCCGAAACCTCGCGTAAACCATTGGCGTGAATACGCCAAGTTAAACCTGGCTGGGGGCTCCGCTGCGGGTTCGACAGGGGCCAAGGACGGCGGTCAGCGCCAGTATCAAGCCAGATATCGTCGCGATCATTCCCGCAGCACTAACAGCATCTGCACCCCCCAGCCACAATGGGCCGTACCCAGCCAGAACATATCCCGAGATGGCTGAAATGGTCGCGAACAAAACGCTCCAGACAATCTGGGTTTCCAGCCGGTTCGTCATCATCCGGGCCGCAGCGGGTGGACAGATGAACATGGCGATCACGATGATTGATCCCACGGCATCAAATGCAGCTACGGCAGCGATCGCCGCTGTGATGACCAGCGCCATACCCAACACACCGGTTCGGATGCCAATTGTACGAGCAAATCCTTCGTCGAATGTCGAGATCTTGAGCGGCCGCCAGAACAACCAGGTAAACAATATCACACCCACCATCGTCAGTGCAATTCGGGGCAATTCGGGGGGCAGACCAGCCAACGCCTGTACGTCCAGCAGAGACGACCATCCTGCGGCATCCAACCAGATCAAGCTTTCCAGATTGCCATAAAGCGCATGTTCCACGTCCAGATGAACCGTCGAAGTATCAGTCTGTTCCAACAGTAAAACCCCGCCCGCGAACATGGTTGTGAACACCACTCCCATTGCGGCACCGGGTTCAATCTGACCTAATCTTCGGATCGCCTCGATCATCACAACGGCAACAACAGCGGCCCCGGCCGCGCCAAGCATCATGGGCCAAGTAGAGATCGCACCTGTCAGCAGAAACGCCACGACAATGCCGGGCAGCACCACATGGCTGATCGCATCGCCAATAAGGGCCTGTTTACGAAGAACCAGAAAGTTTCCGGGAAGCGCGCAAGCGATGGCTGCAAATGTTCCAATCAACAGAGGGGTCAGCGACAGAGGGACAAATTCTTCACCACTCATGGCATGACCTCCTGCGGGCCACCGATGCGACGGTCTATTTCGGCGATCTGATCGCGCGTTAGAACAGTCTCGATATCACGCAAACCATCGTACAGCGCCGCGGTGGCCTCGTGCGCCTGATCGGCACGTACGAATTCCCACCGCTTTTCGTCCCGCAGCGCTTTGGCGGCGCGCGCTTTCCCTTCATCTGTCGCGACACCATCGGCGCGCACGATACCCGCACGACGCAGCAGGCGAATGGTCAGTGGCTCATAGATCTTCTGACCTTGCGCCAGCGCCAGAAGACCCTGCCGGATATGCACGCGTCGCTGGAATCTAAGGTGCCGCAGTACCGCCGCCAAAACGCCTCGAACCGGTGCGAACAAAAGTGACAGCGCGAAAGATCCAAAACTGACCAGGACAATGATCGGACCGGTTGGCAGGTTCGGTGCCGAGGCCGAAATTCCTGCCCCCAAAAAGCCAGCAAGCCCCCCGGATATCCCTGCCAGCAGCACAACACGATCGGATCGTTCTGTCCAAAACCGCGCGGTCACCGGAGGAATGATGAGCAGCGCGACAATCAGGATCAGGCCAACGATCTTCAACCCGACCACAGTGACCGCCATAACAAGCCCCATCATCGCCAGATCAATCCGGTGCACAGGCAATCCACGCGCGGCGGCGTATTCAGGATCAAAGGCCACCATCGTCATCGGACGGCGGATAATCATCACCAGCAACAGAGTCGCCGCACCACCGATTGCAATCACGAGCGCGTCTGCCCAGAGCATTCCGGCGGTGGACCCAAGCAAGAACCCCTCCAACCCGGCTTGACGTCCAACACCCATGGTCTGAATCACCGTCAGCAGGACAACACCAAACCCAAAGAAGACCGAAAGAACCGCACCGATCGCAGCATCCTCTGCAAGCCGCGTATGACGCGTTAGCCAGTTCATGCAAAGCAGACCGACCCAAGCCGATATGGCCGAACCGACCAACAGACCAATTAGATTGCGCCCATCCCCTCCAAACGCCACCAATGCCATGAAGGCAAGGCAAACACCCGGCAGGGTCGCATGGCTAATGGCATCACTTACGAGGGCACGCTTACGCAGGAACAGAAACGTGCCGGTCACTCCCGCTGAAATGCCCAGCAACGTCGCACCGATCGCGACCAGCGTGGCGTTATAGCCAAGCTGCAGGGTCAGAGCATCCCAAAGCATGATTATCCCAGCGCGCGTAAAATCTGATCAATCTGTGCCGTTGCGAGGCGTCCGCCATAAGCGGCTTGCAACGTTTCCGCAGTAAAGGCCTGCTCAACCGAACCTTCGGCCACCTTGCGGGTGTTGATCAGGAACACATGGTCAAAATAGTCCACAACCGTTGCCAAGTCGTGATGTACCACGACAACGGTCTTGCCAGCTTCTTTCAGCGATTTCAGTACAGCAATAATGGCCTTTTCGGTCGCGGCGTCCACGCCCGCAAAGGGCTCGTCCAGCAGGTACAGATCTGCATCCTGTGCCAATGCACGCGCAAGAAAGACCCTCTGTTGCTGACCACCGGAAAGCTGACCAATCTGACGGTCCGCAAATTCTCGCATTCCGACACGGTTCAAACAGTCCATGGCGCGGGCCATATGACGTGCGCGAACACGACCCAGTAGCCCCAACTGACGCGACAATCCCATCAGAACCACGTCAATCACGCGTGTCGGAAAATCCCAATCCACACTGGCGCGCTGCGGGACATAGGCGATACGCGCACGTTGATCTTCGAGCGGCTGGCCAAACACCGTCACCTGACCGGAAAGAGGCGATACGATCCCCAACGCGGCCTTGAGCAAAGTGGACTTGCCAGCCCCATTCGGTCCGATGATCGCCGTCATCGCGCCGGGTTGCACCGTCATATCCACCGAAAACACTGCGGGCTTCTGACCGTACGAGACAGTCAGACCGCGAATGGCGAGCGGGCAGCGATCAATATCCTGCCCTTCAATTGAAACACCCTGAACTGTTGCGAGTTCCAGCATGGCTCAGAACCCCGCCGACAGGTTGCCGTTCATGCCACGCTGCGGCACATCCGCGCCCAGCGCCCCGGCAATCACGGTGATGTTGTGATCAAGCATTCCGATATAAGTGCCCTCATATGTGCCGAGCTCTCCCATCGCGTCCGAGTAAAGCTCTCCACCGACACCGACCTCGTGGCCTTCAGCCGCGGCACCCTCGATCAGAGCACGCATGGACCGGTCAGAGACCGAGCTTTCCACGAAGACCGCTTTCAACTGACGGTTCACGAGTGTGTCGACCAACTCACCGATGCGGTTCAAACCGGCCTCTGATTGGGTCGAGATGCCCTGAACACCCAGCACTTCATAGCCATATTCAGCACCGAAATAGCCAAAGGCGTCATGGGCAGTTACCAACATACGGTTGTCTTCAGGAACTGCAGTAAGCATCTGTTCGCCATAAGCGCTCAACGCGTCGATCTCGGCCAGAAACGCTTGAGTATTTGCAGCAAATAATTCTGCAGCCTCAGGGCGAGCTAGAGTCAGAGCATCTTGCACCTCAATCACAACATCACGCCATAGCACCGGGCTCATCCAGACATGCGGGTCATATTTGTCGGCGTAGTCGTCATGAGCGCGCAATTTGCCTTTGTCGACGCCCTCCGCAACAGCCACAACGGTTTGCTTGCGCCCCAGATCATCAAAGAAATCTTCCATCTGCGCTTCCAGATAAAGGCCGTGCCACAGCACCAGATCTGCGCGGGTCATCGCGACGATATCTGTGCGCGTCTGACGATAAGCGTGTGGGTCAACACCTGGGCCCATCAAACCTTTAACTTCAACCTGATCACCGCCGATTTGCCGGGCCGTATCAGCGATCATGCCGGTCGTTGCGACAACCTTCAACGGCGCCTCGGCAAAAGCGGCGGCTGGTAATGCAGCAACGAAAGCCAATGCTGCAAGAAAGGTACGGCGAATCATTTGCGACTCCATTCAGGTGCCTTGTTACCTCTGAATATGCGAACCATTCGCAACTAAGTCAATGCAAATGCGAATTACTCGCAAGAAAACATCTTTTTGTCCATTTGGTCAAAATTTTACCCTTTGCAGGGGTCGGCACACCTTTCTTTTCTTCGCAGCCCATGCGAATTTGGCGCAAACCTCCAAAAGGACGGAAAAATGGAAACGCAGAGCTCAGAAAGCCCCGTGCGCACCCCGCATCTGCCGCAAGTGACCGAGCCCCGGAACCCGGGAATGGACCTGGATCTGGATTGGGTGCGGGCCGTGCAGGCCAACACCTCGGCCATTGAACGCCGCGCAGCGACCCTGCCCGGTCGGCGGTCGGTGAAAAAGGACTATCAGGCAGCATGGCTGCTGAAGGCAATCACGATGATCGACCTGACCACTCTGTCGGGCGATGACACGGTGGGGCGGGTTCGTCGCCTGTGCGCCAAGGCACGGCAACCAGTGGCGTCTTCGGTTCTGCGTGCGCTGGACATGCAACCAATCACAACCGGAGCGGTGTGCGTCTACCATGACATGATCGAAACAGCCGTCGACGCGCTGAAAGGCACCGGCATACCGGTCGCGGCTGTCTCAACCGGTTTTCCGGCTGGCCTATCCCCGTTTCACCTGCGCGTGGCCGAGATCGAAGAAAGCGTGAAGGCCGGAGCCGAAGAAATCGACATCGTGATCTCGCGCCGTCATGTGCTGTCCGGCGACTGGCAGGCCCTGTATGATGAGATGAAAGCGTTCCGCGTCGCCTGCGGCAATGCCCATGTCAAAGCCATCCTCGCCACCGGTGAGCTGGGCAGCCTGCGCAACGTCGCGCGTGCCTCGCTGGTCTGCATGATGGCCGGGGCGGATTTCATCAAGACCTCGACCGGAAAGGAAAGCGTCAACGCCACCTTGCCTGTGTCATTGGTGATGATTCGCGCTATTCGCGACTACTATGACCGCACCGGCTATCGCGTTGGGTACAAACCTGCAGGTGGTATTTCGAAAGCCAAAGATGCATTGGTTTACCTGTCGCTGATCAAGGATGAGCTAGGTGACCGCTGGTTGGAACCAGATCTGTTCCGCTTTGGTGCCTCATCACTGCTGGGCGACATTGAGCGGCAGTTGGAACACTATGTTACCGGCGCTTATTCTGCCGGTTACCGTCACTCCATGGGCTGAGGACAAAAAACAATGACAGTCAAAGAGATTTTCGAGACCATGGACTACGGCCCTGCCCCTGAAAGCGCAGCCGAGGCGCTTGCCTGGCTGGTCGATCAGGGCGACAAGTTCGGCCACTATATCGACGGCACATTCACCAAACCCGGCAAAGGGTTTGACAGCCGCAACCCGGCGACCGGAGAGGTTCTGGCCAAGCTGACGCAAGCGAAACAGGGTGACGTGGACGCCGCGGTTTCTGCCGCACGTAAAGCGCAACCCAATTGGGAGAAGTTGGGCGGTGCGGGGCGCGCACGTTATCTCTACGCGATTGCACGCCTGCTACAGAAGCATTCGCGCCTGTTTGCCGTGCTCGAAAGCCTCGACAACGGTAAGCCGATCCGTGAATCGCGCGATATCGACATCCCGCTGGCGCAGCGGCATTTCTATTACCATGCGGGCATGGCACAGTTGATGGAAATCGAACTGCCCGACGCTCAGGCGCTGGGGGTTTGCGGCCAGATCATTCCGTGGAACTTCCCGCTGTTGATGCTGGCGTGGAAAATCGCGCCTGCACTGGCAATGGGCAACACCGTGGTTCTGAAGCCGGCCGAGTACACCTCGCTGACCGCGCTGCTGTTCGCCGATATCTGCTCGCAGGCCGGGTTGCCGAAAGGCGTGGTCAATATCGTGACCGGAGACGGTGCGGTGGGCGAGATGATCGTGAACGCGGATGTGGACAAGATAGCCTTCACCGGCTCAACCGTTGTGGGCCGACGTATCCGCGAGGCGACCGCAGGGTCGGGCAAAGAGCTGACTTTGGAATTGGGCGGTAAGTCCGCCTACGTCGTCTTTGATGACGCGGATATCGATTCAGCCATCGAAGGGCTCGTCGACGCCATCTGGTTCAATCAGGGTCAAGTCTGCTGCGCAGGCTCGCGCCTTCTGGTTCAAGAAGGCATCGCCGATCGTTTCCACGCTAAGCTACGTGCCCGGATGGACACCCTGCGCATCGGAGACCCGCTGGACAAGTGCATCGACGTGGGCGCTGTAGTGGATCCTGTTCAGCTACAGACCATCAAGGGCATGGTTGAAAGTAACACCGCTGGTCGCGTTCATCAGGCCGCTTGCGACTTGCCCGCGAACGGCTGCTACTACCCGCCAACGCTAATCTCGGGGCTGGAGACCTCTGACCCGCTGATGCAGGAAGAGATCTTTGGACCGGTACTAGTTTCGTCCACCTTCCGTACCCCCGAAGAAGCGGTCGAACTGGCAAACAACACCCGCTACGGGTTGGCCGCAACGGTATGGACCGAAAACGTAAACCTCGCGCTGGACATCGCGCCCAAGCTGGTTGCTGGCGTGGTCTGGGTGAACGCGACCAACCTGTTTGACGCCGCCGCCGGGTTTGGCGGCGTGCGCGAAAGCGGCTTTGGTCGCGAAGGCGGCTGGGAAGGTTTGGCGGCATACACAAAGCCCAAGGGCAAAGGTAAACCGCTGGCGAAGATCGAGGCGACCATGGGCGAAGGTGCTCCGGTCGATCCAATCGACCGCACCGCCAAATTGTATATCGGCGGTAAACAGGCGCGGCCTGACGGTGGCTATTCAAAGCCCGTCTGGGGTAAATCCGGTCTGCTGGGCCATGTGGGGCTTGGTAATCGCAAGGACATCCGGAACGCGGTTGAGGCCGCAGCTGGTGCCAAGGGTTGGTCCAAGACAACCGGCCACCTGCGCGCGCAGATCTTGTACTACATCGGCGAAAACCTCTCGGCCCGTGCCGATGAATTCGCCGCGCGTATCGACGCAATGACCGGCAAAAAGGACGGCGCGAAAGAGGTTGAAGCCTCAATCCAGCGTCTGTTTGCCGCCGCTGCCTGGGCCGACAAGTATGACGGTCAGGTGCATGGCGTTCCGATCCGGGGAGTCGCTATTGCGATGAAAGAGTCCGTTGGCGTGATCGGTGCTCTGTGTGCCGACGAGGCACCGCTTCTGGGTCTGGTTTCTGCGATGGCGCCGGCGATTGCTATGGGCAACCGGACAGTTCTGGTGGCTTCCGAGCCCTATCCACTGGCGGCAACAGACTTTTACCAGATCCTCGAAACTTCGGACGTCCCCGCTGGCGTGGTCAACATCCTGACCGGCAGTCATGCGGAATTGGCGAAACCGCTGGCGTCGCATCTGAACGTCGATGCGGTCTGGTCGTTCTCGTCCACCGACCTGTCGAAAGAGATCGAGGTTGTCTCGGCCGGGAACCTGAAACGGACCTGGGTGAATAACGCGACGGCATTTGATTGGGGCGTGGACCATTCCCGCCGCTTCCTTCAGGCTGCGACCGAAGTGAAAAACATCTGGGTGCCCTACGGCGAGTAGGGCTCCCTGCCAAGCGAGGTCTACATGGATTTTTCAGGAAAAACCGTCATCGTCATCGGCGGAACCAGCGGCATCAATCGCGGCATTGCCGAGGCCTTTGCAGCCTCGGGCGCCAAACTGGCTGTAGCCAGTCGTTCGCAGGAAAAGGTTGATGATACGGTCGCGGCTCTGAAAGCCGCTGGCGCACAGGATGCCATCGGTGCAGCGTTTGACGTGCGGGACCCTGAGGCCGTAGCGGCGGGACTGAAACAGTTCCATGATACATTAGGCGATTTTGACGTTTTGGTCTCGGGCGCAGCAGGTAACTTCCCGGCGCTGGCGGCTGAAATGTCAGTCAATGCGTTCAAAACTGTGATCGATATCGACCTGATGGGCACGATCCACGTGATGAAGGGGGCCTACCCGTTCCTCAAACGCCCCGGCGCCAGCATCATCAACATCTCAGCCCCGCAGGCATACTTACCTTATGAAGGTCAGGCCCATGTCTGCGCGGCAAAGGCGGGCGTGGATCAAATCACCAGGACCCTTTCGATGGAATGGGGTGTAGAGGGCATTCGTGTGAACTCGGTTGTGCCCGGTTTCATCGAAGGCACGGAGGGAGCCAAACGCCTTGCCCCCACCCCGGATGCTGGGGAAGCGTTACGCAAAGACGTACCGTTGGCCCGTTGGGGCCAGCCGCAGGACGTGGCAAACGCCTGCCTGTTCCTCAGTTCAGATATGGCGAGCTATATCAGTGGCACGGTTCTGGCGGTCGACGGGGCACTTTATCAGCGCGGGTCAGGCAAGTTCGGGCAAATGATGGGGCAAATGCTGCGTGCACAGGCAAAACAGAACTGAGCACCTGTCAGGACATTGGCATCGCCAACATTTAAAGACCCGCGGGATTACCGTTTCAAATAAGGCTAGGAGCGTTTGACATACAGTCCAACTGCTACCAAAAGCGTAGTCAGCAAACCGGCCACAACATAGAGAATGAATGCGCTGAGCAGGGATTGGCCAAGAGCCAGAGAGGCCGCAAATGTCAGCAGCCCCGCAAGTATCCCAATTCCTAATGCCGCAACTATCATGGCGTCTTTCTGCCCTACCTATTGTCGAACGAGACACCGGTCTGATCTAACCGCTCAAACGCCTCGACAACGAAAGCATCCTTGATGTTTCTGGCCAAATTATGACCACGACTCCTTAATGATCTCTTAAGTCACAAAATTGCGCGCCAAGGGATTTCTAGTATCCTTGGCAGATTTATAGTTTGCGCACTATGCACGACTGGCTCAACACAATCACACCGTCATGACGCGCAGCAAGGTCGTCTGGCCGCTATCCGTCCAGACCGATCGGTTTCCCAACCACGGTGAAATGCAGGCCTTCGGGGTCCAAAAACTCGGCCGCTACCCGGTTTATATCCTCCAGTGTCACCGCGTTCACCTTGTCATTGCGGGTTGCGATATAGTCGATGGGCAAGTCTTCCATCTGCATCCCCACCATGATCCCCGCGATCTGACCATTCCCGTCGAACCGTAGCGGATATGCACCTGTAAGATAGGTCTTGGCATCATCCAGTTCCTCTTGGGTAAATCCCTCGGACGCAGCGCGGGCCCACTCGTCGCGGATCACGTTAACCGCGTCGGCAATCCGGTCATTGGCGGATGAGACCGAACCAAGGTAAACTGAGGCCAGATCCTTGGGCACCAGAAAGGTCGAGACACCGTAGGTTAGACCACGCTTTTCCCGCACTTCGTGCATCAGGCGGCTTTCAAATCCGCCACCACCTAATATGTGATTCAGGATAAAGGCTGCGAAGAAATCAGGATCGTCGCGGTCAATGCCTTTTTGGCCAAAAAGAGCAACCGATTGAGGCGTGTTGAATTCCACCACACTTATGCCGCCATCGATCTTAACATCGGCCTTATCCGGGATGGCTTTCCCTGTTGCTGGCAAATCCACCAGCAGCGTATCCAACAATGTGCCCAATTCTTCTGCGGTGATGTCACCGACGGCCCCGACATATAGCCGATCCTTGGCAAAGACGTTCTGGTAGGCCGCAATGATATCGTCACGGGTCAGCCCCGAAACACTTTCGATCGTCCCTTTTCCGTCCGTCGCGTAGGGGTGATCTCCGTAAGCCATTGCTGCAAAACTGCGTCCGGCAATATCGTTCGGATCAGTTTGGTCCGATTTCAGACCCGAGAGCACCTGCCCCCGCACCCGTTTAATGGCATCTTGGTCAAAACGGGGGTCGTGAATTGTAGTCCGCAACAGATTGACCACATCATCGCGGTTCTCGGTCAGGAAGCGGGTTGAAATCGAGACTGAATCATCCGTCGCGCGGTAGCTGAATGAGGCCGCCAATGCCTCAAGCTCGCGCGCATAGGTCCGGACATCCATGTCGCCCGCGCCTTCCTCGATCAACCCGCTCATCAGGTAAACTGCGCCGCGTTTATCGGGATCATCCAAGGAAGTGCCGCCGCGAAATCGCATCTCAAGCGCGGTAAACGGTATTGAGTGATCTTCGACCAGCCATGCGGTGATTCCCCCTGGCGAAGTTACCTCCTGGATTTTGATTTCAGCCCATGCGGGCAGCGCGATAGCAACAGCGATCAGAGTCGCAAGAATCCGTTTCATTGTGTCACCTCATCGTCACGCATCAGCCAACCGGTTACAGAGGTTTCAGGCTGTATCACTTCTCGTGCCGCCGCGATGATATCATCAGCTGTCGCCGACTGCAGGATGTCTGGCCAGGCCTGCACATCCTCAACCGTCAGCCCGCTGGTCAGCGCGCGTCCATAGCGGTTTCCGATTCCGTCCACATTGTCGCGCGCATAGGTTTGAGCGGCGCGAAGCTGCATCTTGATACGTTCCAGATCCGCTTCGTTTACGCCTTCGGCGATAAAATCTGAAACAACCTGATCCATCGCATCCTCGGCCTCCTGCAACGAGACACCTTCGGCCGGAACAACAATCAGATCAAAGGTTGTGTCATCCAGTGAAACGCCCCGGTAGAACGCACCGGTATAGACGACCAGTTGCTGCTCAAACTGCAGCTTTTCATTCAGATAGGATGTGGTGCTACCGCCCAGCAACTCGGCCAGAAGAAACAGCGCCGCGGCTTTCTCCTGTGCCCCTGCATCGCGTTCGGGTGCCAGATAACTGCGTTGCACATAAGGCTGCGAGACTCGGGCGTCTTTGTAGGTCAAGCGGCGCTCAGCCGTTTGCGGGGGCTCCTGCGAACGGATCCTTTCGGGCAGGTCTGGATTGGCGGGAATCACACCATAATACTGATCTGCAAGCAATTTGACCTCGTCCGGGTCAACATCACCAGTCACCACCAGAATGGCGTTATTGGGCGCATAATGGGTCTGATAGAAGGACAGGGCATCGTCCATGTCGAGCTCTTCCATCTCGTGTTTCCAGCCGATAATGGGAACGCCATAGCGGTGGTTTAGATACTGCGCTGCGTTCATCTGTTCGCCAAACAGCGCGCGTGGATTGTTCTCGGTCCTCTGGTTGCGTTCCTCAAGGATGACGTCGCGCTCGGTTACGATGTCATTTTCGGTCAGGCGGATGTTGCGCATCCGGTCCGCCTCCATCCGCATCATCAGTTCCAACCGGTCGGCGGCAACGCGCTGGAAATAGGCAGTGTAGTCATAAGAGGTAAATGCGTTGTCATTTCCCCCGTTGGCCGCGACGGTGGCCGACAACTCACCCGCTTCCATTGTATCGGTGGCCTTGAACAGCAGGTGTTCCAGAAAATGCGCGACACCAGAGGACCCGATCGGTTCGTCTGCCGAGCCTGCACGATACCAGACCATATGCTGCACCACCGGCGCGCGGTGGTCTTCGACCACTACGACGTCCATGCCGTTATCAAGCGTGAAAGTGGTAACCGCCTCATGCCCCTCTTTGGCCCAAAGAGGGGATGCTGCGATCAGGGCAGCCGACAATGCCAGGGCCCGAACCATGGGGCATCCTCCGTTTCGTTTCTGGTATTCAAACTACGGTGGTGCTGCCAGTGTTCAAGGCCAATGACGGAATGTTAAGAAAAGTTCATTCCAACGGAGGCGCAGAAGGTGTTTCGATACCACGCTGCCGCGCCGCTTCGTTTGCATTGTTCGCATCGATCGACTCGCGCCGATATGCCTGCGAATAACGATCCACCGGGAAAAGCCGCAAACGCGTGAAGCGCTGCTTCTTCTTACGGAAATCCGCATCTTCCTGGGCAACAACCTGCCGCGTATTGGCGGGAACACCATATCGGCTTGAAGCTGTGACCAGCGCTGCATCACTCGCAGGAATCGCGGTATTGGGGTTCAGGGCCGCTTCGCTGCCGCCGAGAGCCACAACAGCATCTGCCTTTGGATTGGGATCAGTCAGATTCGCACCACCGGGGGTAGGTGCAGGTAGAAACGCATAATCCTTTGGTTGGGTCAGCGGCTTAACCGGCAGGACCGAGAACTCATCCGGCCCGGGCCCGGGTGCCCGAAGATTGCGCAAACCAATATCGGAACAGCCCGCAACTGTCGCGGCGAGTGTCAGAACAAGAATGGTGCGTGGCATACGCATCAGTGTCTCCAGCCAGTTTCAGGCGCTTTTATCGCATATCATCGGGCAGGTCACGAGGGCTTTTTGCCATCGAATAGGACCAGGCCCAATGCTCCCGCAAATATGAACACATCCGCCAGATTGAACACAAACGGGTTATTGATCCCACAGCAGGACATGTTCAGAAAATCCAGAACATAGCCATAAAGCACCCGGTCGACGACATTTCCCAGCGCGCCGCCGATCAGCAGGCCACCACAGAATTGTTGAAACCTCGTCGGGGCTATTCGGCCCAGCCAAATCAGGACACCCAGACAAATCGCCAGAGAAATGCCGATCAGGACCCAGCGCGCTGCATCGCTGTCGCCCTGAAACAGCCCGAAGTTGATGCCGCGATTCTCACCGTATTTGAACACCAGAAACGGCGGCAGGACGCCGATATCGCCCTGCGCCACGCGCAGCACGTGAACGACCAGATACTTGCTGATCTGGTCGATCAAAAACGCCGCCAGTCCGGCCCAGAGGAGGAGCGGGCTGCGCATCAGTGACGGAAATGCCGCATGCCGGTGAAGACCATGGCCAGACCTGCCTCATCTGCCGCCGCGATCACCTCATCGTCACGCATCGAACCGCCGGGCTGAATGACGCAAGTGGCGCCTGCCTCGGCGGCCTCCATCAATCCGTCGGGAAAGGGAAAGAACGCATCAGATGCCACGGCCGAGCCGATGGTCAGTGGTTGGGGCAGTTCCAGTACGTCGGCCATGCGCTCGGCCTTTTTGGCGGCGATCAAGGCTGAATCGACGCGGCTCATCTGGCCTGCACCAACGCCTACGGTTGCACCGTCTTTAACGTAGACGATGGCGTTGGATTTGACGTGTTTGGCGACTTTCCAGGCAAACAGCAGATCGCGCATTTGTTCGTCAGACGGGGCCTTCTTGGTAACGACCTTCAGGTCATCCATGCCGACAAAGCCGTTATCCTTGTCCTGCACAAGCAGGCCACCGGCGACCTGACGCACGGTTTTCCCTCCTGCCGTCACGTCAGGCAGAGCCTCTGTGGTCAGCAAGCGCAGGTTCTTCTTAGCCGCGAATATCGCTTTGGCCTCGTCCGACGCACCCGGAGCGATCACGACCTCGGTAAAGATACCAGTGATCTCTTGCGCGGTTTCCGCATCCAGAGGCTGGTTCAGAGCAACGATTCCGCCAAAGGCCGAGGTCCGATCACAATCGAACGCGGCTTTATAGGCTTCAAGCAACGTGGCCCCCTTGGCCACACCGCAAGGGTTCGCGTGCTTAATGATGGCACAGGCTGCGCCGTCCGCCGGATCAAACTCGGCGACCAGCTCAAACGCCGCGTCCGTGTCGTTGATGTTGTTATAGCTCAGTTCCTTGCCCTGATGCTGCACTGCGGTCGCCACGCCAGAGCGATCCGTACCATCTGTGTAGAATGCAGCCTGCTGATGGCTATTCTCGCCATAGCGCAGGGTCTGCTTCAACTCACCCGCAAAGGCGCGGCGTTTCGGCGCCTCAAGCTGCAATGCGTCGGCCATCCAGTTGGACACGGCGGTGTCATAAGCGGCAGTCCGGGCATAGGCCTTTTGCGCCAGCCACTGTCGGAAACCCAGCGATGTCTTACCGTAGTTTTCTTCAAGTTGATCCAGCAGCGAAGAATAATCCTCGACATCTACAACGACGTTAACGAAGGCATGGTTCTTGGACGCCGCCCGGATCATCGCAGGTCCGCCAATGTCGATATTCTCGATGCACTCATCGTAACCTGCACCCTTCGCCACGGTCGCTTCAAACGGATAGAGGTTCACGACCAGCAGGTCGATCGCAGCAATCCCGTGTTCGTTCATCGCGGCAACGTGGGTATCATTGTCGCGCAGCGCCAGCAGGCCGCCATGCACCATCGGGTGAAGCGTTTTGACCCGGCCATCCATCATCTCAGGAAAACCGGTCACCTCGCTCACATCTTTGACCTCTAGGCCAGCATCACGCAACGCTTTGGCCGTACCGCCAGTCGAAAGTAACTCGACCCCGCGTTCGGACAGTGCCTTGCCCAGTTCGATCAATCCGGTCTTGTCGGAAACGGAAAGCAACGCGCGGCGCACGGGGTGAAGGTCGGTCATGGGTCCAAAGGTCCTTTTGGCGTCAGTCGAAAACGGGCTCGTCCCGGTGCGTATCCCGCACGGCATAGGCTGTATCCTGAGCCTTGCTGAGCGTCCACCGGATGCGCGTCGCATACTCCATTGCGCGCCCAGATAGAACGATCTGTTTTGTCGCGCGTGGCTTTAATCGACCTTTTTCCAAGTAAACGCTTGGTTCAACTGACAACTTTCCAACGCGATCATGGCGGAAAACCCAGATCTCGCCGCTTTTGAGGGCCATCGACACGGCCGCACCGCCCAAATCCAACGCCGCATCAACGTCAGGGTGCAGGTGAAAACGGATATCAAAGGCGATCCCCTTCAGGCCCGCCCCATCCATGGCCCGGTCAAATTGCCGTTTGGCTTTGTCGGTTGCGGTCAGCAGTATATCTTCCCCTTCAAGCTCGCGCCCATCAAATCGCAGCTCGAGCGTACGGGCGTGGGTCAGACCGAACACTTTGTTGTAACCATCATGGCCGACCATGAACCGTGTGCCCTCAAAGGCATCTTCGAAATCCACCGGGACGTCCCGAGGGCCATCGACCAGCGCCTCCTGCGACGATCCTTTTGCGACTTCGGCAAGCCGCGCGCTGGAGTAGCCGTCGACACACAGGGTCGAATGGGAAGGGGTTGCGCGCCCCGCACGTCGCCAGTCCTGACCAAAACTGCCACCCGATCCACAGTTCACGATCAGCGGGCGCCGGCCCGAGGTCAGTTCAAACGCAAGGGTGGACGCGTGCGCGTTATACGAGGCTGCGCCTTTGGGTGGCGCGCTGGCATCCACCAGAACCGTCGTGCGCGAGGCCGCCAGACGCGCATAACCCATCGACAGGTCCGAGTGCTGCTGCGGCTTTACACCGCTTTGCGCCAACGCCTGATCCAACCGTCCTTCCAACCCGCGCCCACCGCCGTGAAATCTGGCCAGCGCTCCATCCGCGTGGCGCAGATTTCGCAACGTCGGCGCGATGCGTTTGATCGCTTCGGTCTGCGAAGCAGGTGTGCCCCGGCCCACTTCGCTGAGAGCCGCCGAAGTCCAGGACAACAACGTAAACACCTCAAGCAATTCTTCGGGATTGCGGGTTGGGATACCGCCTTCGGCATCAATCTGACGTTCACACTCACGGGCCAGAGCGCGCAAGGCCGGGTCTGCCATCTGCTCCTGACCTTCCAACGCCAAACCAGCCTGCACAAGACCGGCCAGAGCCTCGAACCTTGGCAATCCCGGTGTTGCCGCTGTCCAGCGTTTGGACAGAAACCACGTCTGCTGCGACAGCGATCGAAAGAAAGCCTTGCTTTGCGCCTCATCGACACCGCGCAACAGAAAAACCGCGTGATTGATCCAACGCATGACCCGCCGCCCTGTCAGGTCCGGCGCCCAACCAGGGCCTTTGCCGCGCCCATGCGCATCTATCCAACCCCAGACCCAACGCTGCGCTTTTTCCCGGGCGCGCATGTCGCCCACGGCCGCCAAATCGTCCAGCCACACAAAACCGTGGCGTTCGTCATCGAAATCAAGGCTTGGCGCGACCACATCCCAGAGGTCGGTGTCATCAGCCTCGACCAGATATCCCGCAAACAGCAAATTCCCGGCCACCAGTTGCCGACCACGGGCAAAAGACCCAACCGTACGCGGCTCGGGTTGGCCGACGAATCCCGAGACCGCCTTCCGCCTTTGACACAGGCGCGCGTAAAGACGGTTCTGAAACCGCGTCCAGCGATTGGCCATTGTATCCGTGTTTGACATGACGCTTGCGACTCTGCCCCTTGCGCTCTGCGGGCGCTTGAGCACACGATAGACCGGTCCGCTCGTCAAGTCATCGAAAAGCGTCGCGTCAGGCGGATTTGTTCAGACAGGCGATATAAAACCCGTCCATCCCGCCCTTGTCCGGCCAGTAATCGGGACGCAAGCGCAGGCCACCTTCTTCAGTGATCCAATCTGCTTCAACGCCCGCAATCTCAAGAGCGGCGCGATCAACCTGCATATCAGAATAGCTATCCAGTGCCTCTTCAATCTGTACTTCACCCTCGTCCGGCAGCAGCGAGCATGTGCAATAGACCAACCGCCCGCCAGGCTTCAGCAAAGTCCAGGCATGAGCCAGCATACGCGCCTGTAACTCGATCAACCCGCCAAATTCCGAACCGTCCTTGGCGAAAGGTAAATCCGGATGGCGGCGAATCGTACCCGTTGCCGAACAGGGTGCGTCCAGCAAGATAGCGTCATACTGGCCCTCATGCTCCAGCGCATCTTGGGCGATAACCTTAGCTTTCAGACCGGTTCGTTTCAGGTTCTCGCGAACGCGCACAAGCCGCGCTTCCGAGATATCCAGAGCGGTGACATCTGCACCTGCAGCAGATAGCTGCAAGGTTTTTCCACCCGGCGCGGCGCAGAGATCCAGAATTTTCTCTCCGGCTTTCGGGGCCAGAACCCGAACGGGTAACGCCGCCGCCGCATCCTGAACCCACCAATCCCCGGCCTCATATCCCGGCAGGGTCGAGACCTGCCCCGCATCCTGCAGCCGCGCCGAACCGGTGGGCAACATCTCTGCACCCGCGATCTCGACGCTTGGTTTTGGCGTCAAATCCAATGGTGCCCCGTTGAAATGCGCGTGCTCCATACCTTTCACGGCGTCTTCACCCCACGCCATGATCAGCGGTTCGCGCAACCACTCTGGCAGGCGAGGCACGCGCATCTTGGGCCAAGCGTCGGGACCGTCGGCGGCAATCTTGCGCAGTACCGCGTTCACCAACCCCTTCAGTCGACCATGCTTGCGCGAACGGCCCACGATCTCGACCATGGAATTCACCACCCCGTGCGCTGCTTCGCCCTGACACAGCTCGACTGTGCCAAGCCGCAAGGCGTTGTGAACCGTCAGCGCGGGCGTTTGTCGCAGGTGATCGGCCAGCAGCCGGTCGACACGCTCGAGCCCGCGCAGGGTTTCGATCGTCAATCGTTGCGCCCGCGCGCGATCCTCAGGGGCCAATCGATCCAGCGTACCTGCCGCAAGACATTCGGGCAACAGCCGCCCCTCGGCGAGTATCTGATCCAGCAGATAGATCGCACTTCGGCGCGCTGCTGTGGCGGAGTTTAACATGATGCTGAGTGCCTCTCGTGACCTTTGCCCGCATTGCCTTGGGCGGACGAGGGCGTATATCAAGGCCCTGTACGGAAAGGAACCCAATGTCATGAGTGACGAGCGCAAAGACCTGCCCCCTGCCGCCCAGCGCGCCCTTGCCGAGGCAGAAGAACGCCGCAAAAACGCGGAGGCCGAAGCGAAGGCACGGCCCAAAGAGCTGGGCGGGCGCGACGGACCAGATCCGGCCCGTTACGGCGATTGGGAGAAAAAGGGCATCGCAATCGATTTCTGATCAGCCATCGCGCAACGCCTGCAAGAAGTCATCGATCAAAGCGCGTTGTCGATTCGAGCGCACCCTATCCTCGGGCCATGTCAGCCAATAGCCATCTTTTGTTGCAAGCTCGGGCATATCCAGTCTGCGAAGTTGACCGGTCTCCAAACTGCTCGACGCCAAAGGAAGTGATCCCAACGCGATCCCCATGCCCTGACGCGCTGCCGTGATCGCATGACCCACCGAGTCGAAACTGATCCGGCCAGCCGGCAATTCATCAACCCCCGCAACCTGCGCCCAATCCTTCCAGCCGGGGCGTTCTCCGCGTAGATCAATCAGCGGCGCGCCCCACTTGATGCCAGATGCTGCCATCGGTGCCAGCACTTCAGGCGCGATAAGCTTTGCCTTTCGCCCAGGCCAGACGCCTCTGCCATAGCGGATCTGCAGCCAGGTACGCTCTTCCTCCAACGAAGCGCGACGCGCCATCGAATCTGTCATCACACGCACTTTGGGCTGCGCCTCCAGGAACGTGGGCAAGGCAGGGAGAACCAGCGCGTGTATATGCGAAGAAAGTCCTGCTACCCGAAGCTCGCGCGGGGTTTTTCCGAAAAGATCCTCGGTATTGCGTTCCAGTGCCTGCAGGCTGTCCTGCACCAATGGCAGATAGCTTTCACCCTCGATTGTCAGCGACACGCCCCGTGCCTCGCGCACAAACAGCGATCGACCTAACCAAGCCTCAAGATTGCCGATCCGTTGACTGACCGCTGCCTGCGTCAGACCAAATTCGCGCGCAGCGGCAGAAAAACCGCCCAGTCGCCCGGCAGCTTCGAACACGCGCAGCCAGTCCAGAGGAGGTAATCCGATCTTATTCTTAGCCATAAGATTTTCCAGGCCTCAGCGGCAATAAGGTTTAATTGTGGTAATGCCACGAAGCGCGTATCTCCTCAAGCAAAGCCCGCGCTGAACAGGAGAACCCCCATGCTGCGCTCTGCCACCCATGACCCCTCGATGGTCACCATCGATTTTGCGAACGGCACTCAATCCCGATTTCACGCCATCTGGTTGCGCGACAACGCTCTGGACCCCGAAACACGAGCGTCGGGCAATGGTCAGCGCCTGATCACAATCGGCGATATTCCGGCGGATGTATCAATCAGCGCGGCAGAGGTCGTTAAAGGAGATCTGATCGTCACATTCCAGCCCGAAGACAAAACTGTGACTTTTCCGGCCAGTTGGTTGGCCGAACACATCTATGATCGCGATCGGGACAGCGAGATCGGCCGCCTGGCCCCTGGCATCACAACTTGGGAACGCGGCATCGACGCGCCGTGCGGTGACTGGGATGCGGTACATGCCAACCTCACAGCCAAGCGCGACTGGCTGGCCGCAGTGGCGGAATACGGGTTCGCTAAGCTAACAGATGGCCCCACCGAGCCAGAATCGCTGCTGAAAGTGGCCGATTTGTTCGGCTATGTGCGTGAGACCAACTATGGTCCCTATTTTGAAGTCCGGACGGAGGTGAATCCAACCAACCTCGCCTATACCGGATTAGGTCTGCAGGCCCATACCGACAATCCCTATCGAGACCCGGTACCAACGCTGCAAATCCTCTACTGTCTTGAGAATTCGGCCGAAGGTGGGGATTCCATTGTTGTTGATGGCTTCCGCGCGGCCGAGCGTCTACGCGATCAGAACCCCGTAGGTTTCGCCCTGCTGGCGGGCTATCCGGCGCGGTTTGAATACAAAGGCTCTGACGGCGTCTGTCTGCAATCGCGTCGCCCGATGATCGAACTGTCTCCGGATGGCGAATTGATCGGCATCCGCTTCAACAACCGTTCCTCCGCTCCGTTCGTTGATGTGCCTTTCGATCAGATGGAGGCCTATTACGCCGCCTATCGTCAGTTGGGTGAGATCATCGACGATCCTGCCATGGGCGTGTCTTTCAAGCTGGAACCGGGCGAAAGCTTTATTGTCGACAACACCCGCGTCCTGCATGCGCGTCTGGGTTACTCCGGCGCGGGGTCACGCTGGCTGCAGGGCTGCTATGCTGACAAGGATGGGTTGCTTTCGACCTTGGCAGCCATGCGGATGGCACAGCCGGAGGCAGCAGAATGAAACCCGACTTTTCAACCCTGAACCGGGACAACATCGTGGCATTTATCGGCGACATCTTCGAACGCCGTGGTGGCGAGGAATATCTGGGCGAACCCGTGACCATGGCCGAGCACATGCTGCAGGGTGCCACGATTGCCGAACAAAATGGGCAGCCCGAAGAAATCATTGTCGGCGCGCTGTTGCATGACATTGGTCACTTCACATCTGAATTTGGCACCTATCATCCCGACGACACCGAAGATCGCCACCACGAGGACGCGGGAGCAGAGGTGCTCGAGCAATTTTTCCCCTCGGTCATCACCGATTGCTGCCGTTATCATGTGGCGGCCAAGCGATATCTCTGCGCGACGAAGCCTGATTATTTCAACCGCCTGTCCGCCGCCTCGGTTCATACGCTAGAACTACAAGGCGGCCCGATGAGCGCTGCGGAGGTCGCGGAGTTTGAGGCAAACCCGAACCTGAAAGAGATCATTCAGGTGCGCTATCTGGACGAGGCCGGCAAACGCGCGAACATGGAAACGCCCGACTTCGCCCATTTCGCGCCGATGGTGCAGCGCATGGTCGATAAACATCTGGGTTCGTCATGACCGCGCCAGAGTACATCTTCGAGGCCAATTCAAAACCATCCCTACCCTGGCACGAGGTGCCGCTGATCCGCGCAACGGAAACATCGGTCAAGGGTTATGGCTGTCTGGTCGACACCCCGGATACGTTCGAGATCGAAATTGTGCGCTGGCCGCAGCAAGGCTGGCGACCAATTGACGAAGGAACCGGCGACGAAGCAGGTTGGGTCGAAGGCACGTTCAAATGCGACTGGCAGGGCGATGTTCTTTATGGTGAGAACGAGGCCGTCAAAGGCCACTACGTTCTGGGTTGGTCCACCGATCCGCAAAAGGCACAGACGGGCCGTCAAACCGGACCCCGCGATCAGGTCTTGCTGTGGCATATGAACTACCACCCGGACGGGGGGCAGATGTTCTGGCCGCTGGACAAAAAGCCATTCATCGTGCCTGCCGCCCTGCCCGGTGACAATCTGACGCCGGAAAAAGTGGTGGCGTTCTGGTGCGATGGCTCGCGCGGCCTCTACATCCATCCCGGCGTCTGGCACGAGGGGATTTTCCCGGTCGAAGACAACCAGCGTTTCCTTGACCGTCAGGGCGCCGTTCATGCCCGGGTCAGCGCGGATATCGGCAAAGAGTTCGGCGTCTATCTGTCCTGTCCGCTGCGCGCGGACAAGATCAGAGAATTTTAGCCAGTACCCCTTGATGCGCAGAACGCTTGCTAATGATCCACATCTGAACCGCCAACAGGTAAGGCACGAAGAACGCGAAGTTCTGTGCCAGATCGAACGGGCCCGAGAAATCGGGCTCTGACCCCACTCCACCGGTCAGCAGGTACCAAAGTGTGTAATGCACACGGTATAGCCATGACCCAAGAGCCAGCCAGAACAGCCGCAACCCCCAGGCCCAGTGCCCAGCACGATCCCTGATCAGCGCCATCCTCGGTACCATTAATCCAGCGGTGAACAGGCAGAGCCCATACAGAAAGAACGCTGCAGACATGAGCGGTCCACCGATGGTTCCGCGCAACGGGATATAGGTCATGCCTGCCAGGCCGGTGATCAGCGCCAGCGTGACCAGCAGCCTGCCCAGCATGCGATGAAATCCGATAAACCGCAGCCGAAGGCCCTGCAGCAGCTGCAGCGGCACCAGCGCCACCAGCAAAGTTCCGGCAAAGATATGCAGCATCATGGCCGCGTTGCCGACATCTTGACGGTCGGAAAAGAGATAGCTCTGCCTAGCCGCGTCCTCGGACAGGCCAACACCGATCATACCCAGCCCGTGCATCAAAAAGGGCAGCAGCGTCAGATAGAACACGATCAGCACCAAACCAGTCGCCACTCGAGATGTAAGGTTCCGCATAGGCCCGAGTTTAACGCCGTTGCGCGGCCCGTCTATGGCTTACAGCCCGAGCACATCCACCATGTCGTATTGGCCCGGTGCCTTACCCTGCCCCCATAGCGCTGCCTTCAGCGCGCCACGCGCAAAGATGGCGCGATCCGTGGCGAGATGGCGCAACACGATGCGTTCTCCCGGCGCGGCGAACAGCACGTCATGTTCGCCCACGATGTCCCCGCCGCGAATGGCGTGAAAGCCGATATCGCCGCGCTTGCGCGCGCCGGTAATGCCGTCACGACCACGGTCGGACACATCCGCCAATTTGACGCCGCGCCCTTCGGCGGCAGCTTCGCCCAGCATTAAGGCCGTGCCCGAAGGCGCATCAACCTTGTGGTGGTGGTGGCCTTCGATGACTTCAATGTCGAAATCCTCATCCAGTGCGGCGGCGACTTTTTTGGTCAGTTGCACCAGCAGGTTCACGCCAAGGCTCATGTTTCCTGCCCGCACGATCACCGCATGGCGCGAGGCCGGTTCCAGCGCCACAATCTGTTCGTCACTCATGCCGGTGGTGCCGATCACATGCACGCAGCGCGCCTGCGCGGCCAAAGCGGCAAACTCCAGCGTCGCCTCGGGTGCGGTGAAGTCGATCACCGCCTGCGCCTGCGCGAAGGCCTCCAGCGGATCATCGGTGATCAAAACTCCCAGCGCGGGGCCACCCATTGCTTCACCAACATCCTGACCGATCCAATCGTGACCCTGGCGCTCGACCACGCCAACCAGGCGTGCCTGATCACTGTCGGTCACGGTCTTGATCAGCATCTGCCCCATACGGCCCGAAGCCCCTGTAATGACGATCCCCGGAATATGGGTCATTGCGTTGGTCCTTTTCTAAAGTCGGCTCAAAGCCTCCTACCCCGTTCGCACCCGCTTGGCAAAGCCCGGCTTTGCGCTTAGATCGGGGTTTATGGCAAAGAACAAATTCCACGATGGCCCCGGCCCGTCCCAACGACAGCTGCGTGTCGGCGAACTGATCCGCCGTACCCTGTCCGAAGTTCTGGCGCGCGGAGATGTCCACGACCCCGACCTGAACCGCATGTCGATCACTGTGGGCGAGGTGCGCACCTCGCCCGATCTAAAGATCGCCACCGCCTATGTGCTGCCATTGGGCGGCAAAGGGCAGGAGGACGTGATCGAACTGCTCGCTCGCAACAAGGGTGAGCTGCGGCGCATGGTCGGCAAGAAGGTCGGACTGAAATTCTCTCCCGATCTACGTTTCCGGTTGGATGACACATTCGACCGACTGGATGACACCCGTCGCATGTTCGAACAGGACGCGGTGCGCCGCGATCTGGACGAGTGATCCGCCTATCTGTCACATTAGGTGCGGTTGTTTGGGCCGCACAGGCTGGGGCAGTGACTTGTGAAAAGCTGACCCACGAGGACAAGCGCTACACCATTTGCGAGGTAGACGCGGCATCCGAAGATTTGCGCCTGTTCCTGAACGATGAGAATGGCGACCTGTTGGGCCATTTCTCGTCAGTGAACGAAGCTTTGGCACCTGACGGTAAGCGTCTGGCCTTTGCGATGAACGCGGGCATGTATCATGATGATCGCTCGCCCGTGGGTCACTTTGTTGAGGACGGCGAAGAACAGATGCGTGTGATCCCGAATGCTGGCCCGGGAAACTTCGGTCTGTTGCCCAACGGTGTGTTCTGCATTCGCGACGGACGCGCCGATGTGTTTGAGACATTGGATTACATCGAACGCGCGCCGGATTGCCGGTTCGCCACCCAGTCCGGCCCGATGCTTGTCATCGATGGAGAGTTGCACCCCCGATTCCTGCCGGATTCGACCTCTCTCTATATACGCAATGGGGTCGGAACCAACGCTGAAGGGACCCGTGCGGTATTTGCAATCTCTGAGGATTACGTCACCTTCCATGAATTCGGCAGGTTGTTCCGCGACACGCTGGATACTCCGAACGCATTGTTTCTGGATGGCAATATTTCGCGGATGTATGACCGCGCCAACAACCGATCCGACATCGGGTTTTCACTGGGACCAATAGTGGGCGTCGTCGAGAACGTACCGGCAAATTGACAGCGTCGAAGCGATCCGCTAACTCGCGCGCCTCAGTAAGTTTCAAGGTGCAAGATGGGACGCAAACGCAAGGGTCGTGACATTTCCGGTTGGCTGGTGGTGGACAAGCCTGCGGGCATGACTTCGACCGCGGTCGTCAACAAGGTGCGTTGGGCGATGGACGCCAAGAAAGCAGGCCATGCAGGCACGCTGGACCCCGAAGCAACTGGCGTTCTGGCGGTAGCTTTGGGCGAGGCGACCAAGACTGTTCCCTACATCACCGATGCGCTGAAAGCCTACACATTCACTGTGCGTTTAGGACAGGCCACCAATACCGACGATGCCGAAGGCGAAGTTATCTCGGAAAGCTCTGCGCGTCCGACGGATGAAGATATCAAACAGGCGCTCTCACCGTTCCTCGGGGATATCATGCAGGTGCCGCCCAAGTTTTCAGCTGTGAAGATCGACGGTCAGCGCGCGTACAAACTGGCCCGCGATGGCGAAGATGTGGAACTGTCCGCACGCCCCCTGTGGGTTGAAGAGTTGATCCTTGTCGACCGACCCGACACCGATCATGTGGTGTTGGAAATGACCTGCGGCAAAGGCGGGTATGTCCGTTCGATCGCGCGCGATCTGGGCGAAGCGCTGGGCTGCTACGGCCACGTCAAGGAACTCCGTCGCATCTGGTCGGGTCCGTTCGAGGCCGAAGACGGCCTGTCCATCGAACAGATCGATGAGATGGCCAAAACCACAGCATTGGATGAATACCTGCACCCGTTGGAAACCGGCCTGTCTGATCTGCCTGAGTTGAAATGCACCCCGGAAGGGGCAACCCGATTGCGCAATGGCAATCCGGGAATGGTGTTGGCATCCGACGTCGAATACGGCGACGAGGCCTGGGCTTCGCTGGATGGCAAGGCTGTGGCCGTCGGGATATACAAATCCGGTGAATTGCATCCCAGCCGGGTGTTCGTCGTTTGAACTACGTGTTAGGCGAAGGGCATGATTACCCGTACTCATACCAAGGGCGACGCGCCCTCGACCGCCATCTACTCCGACTGCGAAAAGTATCGCTATAGCCTGACCCGCATCTGGGATCCGGCGGGGCGCAAGGCGCTGTTTGTGATGCTGAACCCCTCGACCGCAACCGAGGTACAGAACGACCCGACGGTTGAACGCTGTGAACGGCGGGCGCGAACATTGGGCTTCGGCGCATTTCAGGTTACCAACATTTTTGCGTGGCGCGATACCGACCCGCGCAAAATGCGCGCAGCTGAGGATCCTGTTGGACCGCAGAACGACCAAGCCATTCTGGAAGGTGTTGGCTGGGCCGATCAGGTTATTGCTGGCTGGGGCACACATGGCGCGCATCTTGATCGCGGTCGATCTGTCGAAGCACTGCTGCGCGCCACAGGTCAACCGATGTATCATCTGGGGCTCACCAAAGACGGCCATCCAAAACACCCGCTCTACATCGCTTACGCGCAACAGCCTCAGTTGTGGTGACGAAGGGTTAACCACACCTGCAACTTGGCTTTGACCAACCTCTTGATTGCATGAGATGTTTTACACTCGGGGCAAGTCTGCTTGCGGAGGGTAATCATGTTTCTGATCGGTTTATTCGGGATGGCTGCATTAGGAGGGGCCGCCTATGCGATAAGCGACGTTCTCGTACCCGACGAAACAACCGAGGAGGATGGTGAGCAAATTGATGACTCGGTTGAGGATGAATTGACCGAAGGCAACCTCCTCGAACTGGAAGAAGATGTTGAAGAGCCCGATTCATCCGAAGATACCAACACAGGTGAAATCATCTCTGAGCATGGGGGAAATCTGGTCATTGCAGGCGATGAGGATGCAAATATTCTGACCGGACAAGAGGGTAATGATCAGATTAATGGGTACGAAGGCGGCGACCTCATCGACGGAGGGGGCGGAAATGACGTCATCTACGGTGGTTCCGGAGAGGACACGCTGATCGGAAACGTCGGGAACGATGTGCTCCATGGCGGGAATGGCGACGACAATTTGGCCGGAATGTCAGGCAACGACGACCTGTATGGTCATTTCGGAATGGATGAGTTGGAAGGTGGCGACGGCGATGACCGGATTTTTGGCGGTCAGGACGATGATATCTTGAGGGGCGATGACGGCGACGATCAATTGCAAGGTGGCGACGGCGATGACTATCTGACAGGCGGTGCAGGACAAGATGCCCTGTTCGGTGGAGACGGGGATGACATTCTGAACGGCAACGATGGTCGGGAGGAGACTTCCCCTGACTTTCTGAACGGGGGGGCTGGCGATGATGTCATACTGGCCAAAGACGGAGATATCGTCACCGGTGGAGACGGCGATGACGAAATAATCGTGCAGCCAGAACTGGAACAGGAAGCCGCAACAATCATGGATTTCCAGATTGGTCACGACAAGCTGCTAGTCACCTGGGACGGCCCAGAAGACCCTGAGTTGACCATCGAGCCAGACAGCGAAAACAATGACCTGACCCATGTCAGGGTCAACGGCGAGAACGTTGCGCAGATATTTGGTGCAGAAGGTCTAGCCGCAGAGGATATTCTGTTTGTGACCGAATCCCAATTGGCACAATACGCTTTCACTGGTTGAACCCGCAGAATCCCTTTGCCATTCGCAGCAAAAGCGCCTATATGCGCCCATCCGCATCGGAATCGGTGCGGTTTTCTCCATGGGCCTGTGCTGGACGACATCCCGGCCTGCGCCATCAACTCTAACCTTAAAAGGAGACCCCGATGTCGATTACTGCCGCTGAAAAAGCACGCGTTATGAAAGAATTCGCAACTAAAGACGGTGACACCGGTTCGCCAGAAGTCCAGGTTGCCATCCTGACCTCGCGCATCACCACCCTGACCGAGCACTTCAAGACCCACAAGAAAGACAACCACGGTCGTCGCGGTCTGCTGAAAATGGTCGCCCAGCGCCGTAAGCTGCTGGACTACCTGAAGGGCAAAGAAGAAGCGCGCTATCAGGACCTGATCAAAAAGCTGGGCATCCGCCGCTAATCACGCTTTGTTCGTGCGTTGCGGGCACTGACCGCCCCTTTTTTGTACATCTCGTACGCCCGCCAATAGGCGGGCGTATTTGTTTTGTGTAACACTGAATCAGCTATGGTATCGTACATGAAGCATGGCCGAGAACTGTAGGCCAACCCACGTTCAGGCGTGGCATCAAAATGTGCAGTTACACTTTGAACAAATTTTTTTGCTCCATGTGAACCACTTCACTGACCAGAACAAAAGAATGCGCCATGCTGACATTGTTAGTGAGTAGGCGCTTCTTTTGTTTCGGGCGTCAGGTTTTCATAGTCCTCCCTATCTTTACTGGGCGCGCCTTTGACAGGCGCGCCCTTTTGTTACCTAGATCATCCGGAATGCGAGCGATTCTCAGCCGATTTGCATCAAAACCAGGAAGAAGTTCATGCTCCGGAAGACAAGAAGACCTTTAATCAATCAAGGGTCTAATTGTGACGTAGCGTCGTGACCGTATAGCGATAGGTCCGCAAGTTGACGTAAGCGTAAGTAATACAGCTATTTTTTTACCACTCGATCAAAAATGATGCGAAACGCGGAATCCTTCCCCCTTTCTCAAAGTCAAATTTTTAATACATGCGCCGTGTCGCTGCGGGTTACCACTCACGGCATATGATCTTTGAGCTTCTCCCTCGAGGTTCAGATCTGACCCGCAGCGACAAGCATCTGGGCGAATTAAGTTGTTGGGAGGTGAACGATGCCATTGAAATCTGTTCTGGACAGAGTGTTTTCGACTAAAACAATTCGAACGGCTGATGTTGTTAAATCATCGGTGGTGCCTTCCAGCCCAGATGGAACGCGAAAACCAATATCGAGGGTCGAAACTGCCGCTGTTCTCCGAGGAATTCTCACAGAGGAACAGCAAAATCCGGCGAAACCGCGCGCGCACGAAGACCCAATACAATAGCGCGCCAATGTCGTCACATCCGGCCTCTGTCATCGGGTTTCCAGTGCCAAATATCGAAGCAATGCGCACTATTGAAAACGCCCGCAACTCGGCGGGCGTTTAATGGGGGGCAGGTGAACTCGGGCTGCTATTGCGACATGCCACCTTCGCTGCTGACCTGTTCCTGAACGTGTGTCTCATTGCCCACGGTCGCACCACGTGGAGGGAAATCCGCAAAGGTCGCCAGATGTGCCTGAACCAGCCGGGCTGCCGGACCAAAGGCCCACATCTTGTTGCCCATCCAGCGGGTATACATCCCGGATTCCTCGGCCGCTTTCTCATAAGGATCGCGGCGTAGGTTGAACAGCAATGGCGCGTTCAGTTCCTCTTTAGGACCGGCCCAGCCCTTTTCCTGAATGGTGAAATGCGCCTTCCAGTCGTTATAGCGGATCGCCTGCAGATCGGTGCCTTCGTAATAGACAATCTCTTTGCGGTTACTGGGTGTTTCGCCAGTCAGATATGAAAGCTGATTATACCCGTCCAGATGCACCTGATAGCCTTCGAACCCTTCAAGCAGATCGGCAGGAAGGTTCTGCGATCCGCCTGCTGCCGCGACAAGAGTGGGCATCCAATCCATGCCGTCGAAGATACCGTTCAGCACCTGACCTTCGGCAACTTTGCCGGGCCAACGGATGATCGCGGGAACGCGGAATCCTCCCTCCCAGGTGGTGCCTTTTTCGCCGTGGAATGGCGTGGTGCCACCATCGGGCCATGTCATCGTTTCCGGGCCATTGTCCGAGGTGAAGATAACGATGGTGTTGTCGGCGATACCAAGCTCTTCCAGATGCGCGGTCACCTTGCCGACATTATCGTCAAGCTCTTTCATGACCACATCCTGCAGGCCGCGCCCGTCGCCCAGCATCGCCTCGTATTCCGGGCTGAGATGGGTCCAGACATGCGCCCGCGCAGGCGCCATCCAGACAAAGAACGGGGTTTCGCTGTCAACTGCGCGGTTGATGAAATCGATGGTGTGGGCCGTGACCTCATCATCCAGGGTTTTCTGACGTTCAGGCGGGGCTGGACCGTCATCAATGATGCGCTGTTTGCCCACCGGCCCCCAGCGGGGGTCGACGGTCTCGTCAACGGTATCCGTGGCAAACGAGTGGATAATGTTGCGCGGACCGAACTGAGCGGCAAATTCCGGATCATCCGGCCAGTCGGGGTCGGTCGTGTATTCCATAGCGTTGAGGTGGTAGAGCCAGCCCCAATATTCATCAAAACCCTTGGCCGTTGGCAGGAACTTGTTCAGATCGCCCAGATGGTTCTTACCGAACTGCCCCGTAGTATAGCCCATGGATTTGAGGATATTTGCCAACGTCGGGTCTTCGTCGCTAAGACCGACCGGATCGCCCGGAAGGCCCACCGTGTGCATGCCGGTACGTACCGGGAACTGACCGGTGATAAAGGCGGAACGCCCTGCGGTGCAGCTGGGTTGCGCATAATAGTCGGTCAACCGGGCGCCCTCGGCGGCAAGCTGATCCAGATTCGGAGTCTGGATGCTTTTGACACCTTGATGATAGCTGCCAAGGCTGGCCCATCCGACATCGTCAGCCATGATCACCAGAATATTGGGCTTGTCGGACTGTGCAACGGCCGTCGTGGCAACCGCCCACAAAGCCGCAGCGAGGCTGGTAGTTACTGATTTTATTCGAAACATTCGGTTCGACTCCTGCGTTCAATCGGATTGGCCGAGTGGGCCGATATGCGGTATGTCCTAGCGGGTGGACCATTCGCTCCGCAAACGCGGCTTTACTTTTTTGCAGGATCTGAAACTTAATGTTCAGTAACTGAAACTTGAGGACCATCGTGTTAACTGAAAAGACTCTTTCCGCCTTTCTGCACCTTGCCGAGACGGGCAACTTTCAGGAAGCGGCCAAACGTCTGGGCGTCTCGAACGCGTCGCTGTCGCGCTATGTTTCGATGGCCGAGGAACAAGTCGGCTTTCCGCTGTTTCACCGCAAACGCGGCAACAGCGGACTGACGCGTGAGGGGCAAACGTTCCTGCCGGTGGCAAAAACTCTGCAGGCGGATTTGAATCGCTGCGCTGATCAAGTGGAGCGTATCCGTCTGGATACCGGTCAAACCGTGCGGATCGGCTGTGGCCCTTTGACGCCGCGTACGCTGGTGCGGCCCGCGATTCAGGCCGCCTTGCAGCAATCCCCCGCATTCCGTTTCAGGGTGGATGTCAGCGCGCGGCAGGCACCGATCGAGATGCTCGAGAATGGTGAAATCGACATCTATCTGGGCGATCTGACCCATACGTCAGAGACCGAGAATATCGAGTTGATGATGTTCGAAAAGCGTGCGGTGGTGTTTGCTGCCCATGTTTCACATCCATTGCATGACACCGCCCCTGCAACCTTGAATGCGCTATTCTCGTATCCTTTAGCCTCGCCGCATCTGCATAAGCATTGGCGTGCGGCGATCACGCGGGCATTGGGCGGCACCGACGAAGCGGCCGAAAAAGTCAGAGCGTTGCCTCAGGTGGAAAGTGATGATTATGCCTTTCTAACGTCGCTGCTGACGGGCCCCGAGTTTGTTGTCGGCGGGATGCCTGAAACCTTCGCCGAACTTGTCGCGGACGGATCGGTCAAGCTGATCGAAACCACGCCGCCGATTACCTGGAACATATGCGCTGCACGAAAGGCAGGACCGGGTCAGCCTGCCACCGAAGCCCTGTGGAAACAGCTTGAGGAACTGGCTGGTCAAAACCCTGGGTGATGCATTATTCACCCAAATGGTTGACTGAAGCATGAAAGGGGTATAATTCATCCAAATGGTTGAACGAGAGAGTCGCTATGACCTGGGCGCAATATTGAAGGCCGCGTCCGACCCGACACGCCGAGCGATCCTGACAATGCTTGCGCAGCAGGGTCCCTTGCGGGTGACGGATATCGCGCGACGCTTCGAGATGAGCCTCAATTCGGTATCCAAGCACATCAAGGTGCTGGAAAATGCCGGGTTGGTGCAGCGTCGGACAGAATGGCGCGAACATCTGATCGAGGTTCAGATGGATCCCTTGTCAGCCGTGGATGAATGGTTTGCCGGGCTGCGTTCAATTTGGGCGCTTCGGCTGGACGCCTTGGAAACTGCTTTGGAGGACCCAGAAGATGACGGAACTGTCCCTTGAAATAACGCGCGCCATCCCGCACCCGCCTGAAAAGGTGTTTGACGCGTGGCTGAACCCGGAAATGCTGGCTAAATTCATGCTGCCCGGCCCCAACATGACCGTGCCCGAGGCACAATCCGACGCCCAGGTCGGTGGCCGGTTCAAGATCATCATGCGCGCACCCGAGGCCGGAGACCTCCCGCATGAGGGCGAATATAAGGTCATCGACCGGCCCAACCGGCTGCAATTCACTTGGAACTCTCCCTACAGCAAGGACGATTCCACCGTGACGCTGGATTTCACACCCACTGAAAAGGGCACCAAACTGCGCCTGCACCACATCCGCTTTCCGTCACAGGAAAGCCGCGACAATCATGAAGGCGGCTGGGCCCGAATCCTTGAATCGCTGGAGGGTGCGCTGTGATCAACTGGCTCGCCCTTGGCGCGGGAGTAATCGCCGCCTTTCTGTTGGGGTGGCTGGTCTACGGCCCCATCGGGTTTCAGAAACGCTGGGCTGAAGGCACGCGGATCGATCCCACCCCACCCGCTTCTCCACCTCTGCCGCAAATGGCAGCCCAGATCGTGTTTTTGATCCTGCTGGCCTCAGTGATTGCCGTAACTGAGACGACCAACAGCCTTGGGGTTGCGGTACTGGCCATCCTTGCAGTCGTAGCACAGACGGCCTCGGTCGGGGCATGGGCGCAGAAAAGCGGCTTCGCCATCGCGGTCGATGCGGGCTATGCGTTAGGATGCGGCGTGGTGATGATCCTGGCGCACGCGATCCTTTGAAATATCGACCCCTGCCTGGCTTGGGCGGGGGTTAGGCAAACCCCTGCCCCTCAAAAACTCCCGACTTTCCAAAGCTTGCAAACTGATGTATGGGCCAGTCATCTGAGACGTTGTGCCCTGACCCCGGCACTCGAACGGAAGATAAATGGGGTCGGCGGCAATGGGGCCGCCACGCAAACCGGAGACCCGCAGGGGCGGGAGTGCTCCGTTCTAGGATACGCATATGTTTGATGTAACGAAGAAATCTATGCAGTGGGGCGAAGAGACGCTCACACTGGAAACCGGCAAAGTTGCCCGTCAGGCGGACGGCAGCGTAATTGCCACGCTGGGCGAAACCAGCGTCATGGCGAACGTGACCTTTGCTCGGGCTCAAAAACCTGGTCAGGACTTTTTCCCGCTGACCGTACACTACCAAGAGAAATACTATGCCGCCGGTAAGGTTCCGGGTGGCTTCTTCAAGCGCGAGGCGCGCCCGACCGAGAAAGAGACGCTGACTGCGCGACTCATCGACCGTCCGATCCGCCCGCTGTTCGTCGACGGCTTCAAAAACGAAGTTCTGGTGATGTGCACCGTGCTGTCCCACGATCTGGTCAACGATCCCGACATCGTTGCGATGATCGCGGCATCCGCTGCCCTGACCATTTCCGGTGCGCCGTTCATGGGCCCGATCGCCGGTGCCCGCGTTGGCTTCGAGGATGGCGAATACGTTCTGAACCCGACCGTCGATGACATGCAGGACCTGCGCCTGAACCCCGAGCAGCGTCTGGATCTGGTTGTTGCCGGCACCAAAGACGCCGTGATGATGGTTGAATCGGAAGCGTACGAGCTGTCCGAGGCAGAAATGCTGGGCGCGGTGACCTTTGCGCATGAGCAGATTCAGCCCGTGATCGACCTGATCATCTCGCTGGCTGAAGAAGCCGCGAAAGAGCCGTTTGAATTCGAAGCGCCCGATTACTCGGAGCTGTCCGCCGCTGTTGCCGCAGCTGGTGAAGAGCAGATGCGCGCCGCTTTCGCGATCACCGACAAGCAAGAGCGCACCGCCGCTGTTGCCGCTGCCCGTGAAGCGATCAAAGAGGCGCTGACCGAGGAACAGCTGGAAGACGGCAACCTCGGTTCTGCAATGAAAAAGCTGGAAGCTGGCATTCTGCGCGGCGACGTCGTCAAAGGCGGCAAGCGGATCGACGGTCGTTCGACCACTGATATCCGTTCGATCGTTGCAGAAACCTCGATGCTGCCGCGGACCCACGGTTCCGCCCTGTTCACCCGTGGTGAAACACAGGCGCTGGCCGTGACCACGCTGGGCACCGGTGACGATGAGCAGTTCATCGACGCGCTGCACGGCAACTTCAAATCGAACTTCCTGCTGCACTATAACTTCCCTCCCTACTCGGTTGGTGAAGTTGGCCGCGTAGGTGGCCCGGGCCGTCGTGAGATTGGCCACGGCAAGCTAGCATGGCGCGCCCTTCAGGCGGTTCTGCCTGCGGCGACCGACTTCCCCTACACGATCCGCATTGTGTCGGAGATCACCGAATCCAACGGCTCCAGCTCGATGGCATCGGTCTGCGGCGGTTCGCTGTCGATGATGGATGCAGGCGTTCCGCTGAAAGCACCGGTTGCTGGTGTGGCCATGGGTCTGATCCTGGAAGATGACGGCGATTACGCCATCCTGTCGGACATTCTGGGTGACGAAGACCACCTGGGCGACATGGACTTCAAGGTGGCGGGTACCGAAAACGGCATCACCTCGCTGCAGATGGACATCAAGGTTGCAGGCATCACGCCCGAGATCATGGAGAAAGCCCTGGCGCAAGCCAAGGACGGCCGGATGCACATCCTTGGCGAGATGGGCAAAGCCCTGTCCGAGACCAACGAGTTCTCGGTCCACGCACCGCGCATCGAGACCATGAACATCCCGACCGACAAGATCCGCGAAGTGATCGGCTCGGGCGGTAAGGTCATCCGCGAAATCGTCGAGGTTTCGGGTGCCAAGGTCGACATCAACGACGACGGCGTCATCAAGATCGCCTCGCCTGACGGTGAATCGATCAAGAAGGCCTATGAAATGATCCACTCGATCGTTGCCGAGCCGGAAGAGGGACAAATCTACACCGGTAAAGTGGTCAAGATCGTCGATTTCGGTGCCTTCGTGAACTTCTTTGGCAAGCGCGACGGTCTGGTACACGTGTCCCAGATCGAAAACCGCCGCCTGAACCATCCTTCGGATGTTCTGAAGGAAGGTCAGGAAGTAAAGGTCAAGCTGCTGGGCTTTGACGATCGCGGCAAGGTCCGCCTGTCGATGAAAGTTGTCGATCAGGAAACCGGCGAAGAGATCGTGCCCGAGAAGAAAGAAAAGAAAGAGGAAAGCGCAGAGTAATCTGCCTTTACTGTTTGGATGCGAGAGACCCCGGTTCAGGCCGGGGTCTTTTTGTCTTTATGATCCCCGCATAAACCGAAGCAAGTGCCGCCCACTTCGGACCTATGTGTTGGAGCGGAGCTCTCATTCCAAATCCGCTCCGATTTGCAGAACAGTGTCGAGGAAAAGCTCCAGATCTTGCCGCTGCGTGCGGTGATTGTTGATCGCCACGCGCAAGCAATGCTTCCCGTCCAGGGTGGTATCAGAGGGAACCGCGATGCCGGATTCCTGAACCCGTAACATGATTTCTGTGTTGATTTCCCTTAGCCGATCTTCATCCACGATCCCATTGGTATAGCGAAAGCACACGATGTTCAGGTCCACGGGCGCGACGAGTTCAAGCCGCTGGTCGGCACTCACCAATTGCTGCAGATATCGCGCCTGTTCGATGTTCTGATCGATCAGACGGCCAAACTTTTCGACCCCGTTCTCTTTCAGTGACATCCAGATTTTGAGTGCTTTAAACCCCCGGCTAAGTTCAAAACTATAGTCGGCCAAAAACTTGCCAGCGATCAGCCCGCGTTCCTGAATTTGCAGATAGTCGCCGTGCATCTCAAACGTATCGAAATGGCGCTTTGCGTCCCGGACCAGAACGCAGCCAGCTTCGAAAGGGGTGTGCAGCCATTTATGCGGGTCCAAGGCGATGGAGTCGGCCAACTCTATTCCATCAACCAAATGTTTGTTGGCGGACGCCAGACGCAGGAAAGCACCAATACAGCCGTCAACATGGAACCACATCCCTTCGCGACGACAGATTTCCCCGACTGCAGTGAGATCATCCATTGCACCGGTATTCGTCGTCCCTGCCGTCGCGATCACGCAGGCCGGTTTGATGCCATTGGCCCGGTCTGCTGCGATGGCGTTTTCCAACGCAGGGATGCGCATTCGATTGTGGTCATCGCTTGCAACCGCTGTCAGCGACTTTGCGCCATGGCCCATCGTCTCGAGTGCTTTCTGATGGCAGCTATGTACTTGGTCTGAAGCGTAAAACCTGAGGGGTTGCGGCATGCCCAATATGCCTTCGGCGCGAACGTCAACGCCGGCAAGTGCGTTTCGCGCCACATTCAGAGCCACCATATTGGCCATCGAGCCACCGCTGGTCAGAGTTCCACTAGCGTCCTCGGGAAAGCCCATCAATTCCTTGAACCAGTCAACCACCTGATTGTCGATCATCGCCGCAGCCGTGTTGCCGCCACCAAGGTTCGAACCGTCAACCGCGGCAATAAAATCGCCCAGTGCACCGGTGAAATTGGACGAACCCATATACCATCCCCAGAACCGTGGATGGATGTTGCCCATGGAATACGGGAACAGGTTTTCGCGCAGGTCGGCATAGACGGCATCAAGCGGCTGCGACGTCATGGGTGCAGGGGATTTGAAGAAGTTTCGAACTGTATCCGGCATTTCCTGCCAGACATGCCGATCACGGACCTGGGACAAATGCCCGATCGCATCGTCAACCATCTGATGTGCAAGATTACGCGATAGAGTCCAGTCTTCCGGATCCAGAGATTCTTCAAAATTGCCCATGTCAAAACCCCCAAGTGTTCAAAAGCCTCAAGTGTGGGGTGCACATGATACTTAGTCAATCTGCCTTGGATTCTGATCCTGATTTGGCCGGTCAATAAAGCTGTCAGACCCTATGCGCGCTTCATTAGAAAGGAGACACCCACGGGGCCTCGGGTACCGCTCACACCGTCCTTAGCCGCACTCAGGTGCTGGTTCGGTAAACCAATTCTTAACACTTATAAGTTGAGTTAGCTCAAAGTTAAGGAATATAATGATATCTGGGAAATCGCTCCGCTTTGGCCTCGATCACCATCTATGAAATCAGCGGCGACCCGTTTGGCAATCCAAGCGTGACCATCACCGAAGGGTATCAGGTCGAAATCACCGATGATGACGGCCTTCTTGAGGATCCGGATGGAAACGGCGGCAAGCAGTTTAACACCAGTACGCTTCCTAACCTGGACAACTCGGGCAACCTCCAGATTTTCGAAGGTTACACGGCCACTGTAAGCGGGGTGCCAGTTACCTATACGCTGATTAATTTTTCAGGGACGCAATACATCGTCGTGACCTCTGGCGATGTTGAAGTCGGCGATGTTCTGACAGGCAACACGCTGGCGCAAAACCCAGCGCCGCTGGTGGCCTATGACAGCCTGCCTAGCTTTGTCTGCTTCACATCGGGGTCCTACATCCTAACCCCGTCCGGTCGCCGCTTGATTGAAGAGATCAAAGTCGGGGATCAGGTGATCGTCGCGGATGGCACCAGCCGGGCCGTGCGCTGGGTGGGTAGACGACTGCTGAGTGAGACGAATTTGAAGCAAACCCCAAAGCATTGCCCGATCCGAATCAATGCAGGCAGTCTTGGACCGCAAACGCCGTCGCGAGATCTGCTGCTGTCGCCGCAGCATCGGGTGGTCGTTTCGTCACCGGCAATGGAACTTCATCATAATCACTCGATGATGCTGGCGACTGCTAAATCTCTGGTCAACGGCAAGACCATCAACCAGCTGCCGCCGGGAGGAGGTGTCGAGTATATTCACATCCTGTTCGACCAGCATGAGTTGATGAATGTTGAAGGGTTGTGGTCGGAATCATTTTATCCCGGCGACCATACACTCGACGTGATGAGTGTGGCGGTGAAGGAAGAGCTGTTCGGTCTGTTTCCCGAACTGCAGTCGGGTGCACGCGGCTATGGTGATACCGTGTTGCCGGTGCTGAGATCATTCGAAGTGCAGATTTTGCGCTCGGGTTTGTGCGCCCCTTCCGGGACCACACCAGCTTTTGTGCATTGAAAAAAGCAGGGGGCTTTTGCCCCCTGCCCGTCTATCCGTTTAGGACGGCGCTTTGGTCTTGCGCAGATAAGGGAAGATCGTCTCGAACTCGCCGAACTTTTCTTTCGCCTCATCATTCGATACCGTAGGCGGGATGATCACATCCTCACCCGGCACCCAGTTGGCGGGAGTTGCCACGCCCTTGGCGCTCATTTGCAGCCCGTCCAGTGCGCGCAGGATCTCGGCAAAGTTCCGACCCACGGTCATTGGGTAGGTCATCGACAGTTTCAGTTGCTTGTCCGGGCCAATGATAAAGACCGAACGTACGGTGGCACTGTCGGCAGGCGTGCGGCCGTCGGGCAGATAAGCTTCGGCAGGCAACATGTCGAAGGCCTTAGACACCGCCAACCCATCATCAGCAATGATCGGGAAGCCGGGGTTGGCGTTGCCATATGCTTCGATGTCTTTCTTCCACTTCTTGTGGTCTTCGACACCATCGACCGACACACCCATCACCTTGGTGTTCCGCGCCGCCCATTCATCATTCAGCTGCGCAACGGCCGAGAACTCGGTCGTGCAGACAGGGGTGAAATCCTTGGGATGCGAGAACAGGATTGCCCAGCTGTCGCCGATCCAGTCATGGAATTGGACGGTGCCTTGATCGGTTTCTGCTGTAAAATTCGGGACGGTGTCATTGATACGCAAACCCATTGGAAAACTCCTCTACTGTGAAAATCGTGAGTCGGTTGCAGCCAATCTAATCACTTAGCGCAAAGGTTAAACCATTCATGTTGCCCTGTCAGGAAATTCGGTAGATACATAATTTGATCAAATTATGATTCTCACTTGCCTTGCATCAGGTCAGGTGACAGAGTGCACATGAAAACCGACCGGACGGTCGATTTATTTTTGCTCCGGAGGATGAGCCATGATCGAAAAGCGCGATTTCTATATCAACGGCAAATGGGTCGCCCCATCAGAACCGAATGATTTCAATGTCATCGACCCCTCGACCGAAGAGCCCTGCGCGGTGATCTCGCTGGGATCTGAGGCCGACACGAATGCGGCGGTCGCTGCGGCCAAAGCCGCCCTGCCCGGCTGGATGGCCACACCCGTCGAAGAGCGCATCGCTTTGGTGGAAAAGCTGGTCGACATCTATGCTACGCGTTCGGAGGATCTGGCGCAGGCGATGTCCATGGAAATGGGTGCGCCGATTGACATGGCGCGTACCCAGCAATCCGGTGCGGGCATCTATCACCTGAAAAACTTTATCCGCGCCGCCAAGGCGTTTCAGTTCGAACGTCCGCTGGGTGATCACGCGCCGAATGACCGGATCATCTATGAGGCGGTAGGTGTCGCCGCCCTGATCACGCCCTGGAATTGGCCGATGAATCAGGTCACGCTCAAGGTGGGCGCCGCTGCGATTGCGGGCTGCACGATGGTGATAAAACCCTCGGAACAGAGCCCGCTGAACGCGATGATTTTTGCCGAGATGATGGATGAGGCTGGTTTCCCAGCAGGCGTCTTCAATCTGGTGAACGGCGATGGTGTCGGCGTCGGCTCGCAGCTATCGGGGCATCCGGATGTGGATATGGTCAGCTTCACCGGCTCGACCCGCGCAGGTACTGCGATTTCCAAAAACGCTGCCGATACCTTGAAGAAGGTACATCTGGAACTGGGTGGCAAAGGCGCAAATGTGGTCTTTGCAGATGCGGATGAAAAGGCCGTCAAACGCGGCGTGCTGCACATGATGAACAACACCGGCCAAAGCTGCAACGCGCCCAGCCGGATGCTGGTGCAGCGTCCCATATATGACCAGGCGGTTGAGACCGCCGCCGAGGTCGCCAACAAGGTTACCGTGGGCAGCGCCGCTGAAGAAGGTCGCCATATCGGACCGGTGGTGAATGAGGTTCAGTGGACCAAGATTCAGGACCTGATCCAGCAGGGTATCGACGAAGGAGCGCGCCTGGTCGCTGGTGGCACCGGTCGGCCCGAGGGATTGAACAAGGGCTATTATGTACGCCCCACAGTATTTGCTGATGCAAACAATCAGATGACAATCGCCCGCGAAGAAATCTTTGGCCCCGTCCTGACCATGATCCCGTTTGATACCGAGGATGAGGCCATCGAGATCGCCAATGACACGCCTTATGGGCTAACCAACTATGTGCAGACCCAAGATGGCGACCGTGCCAATCGAATGGCCCGCGTGTTGCGATCCGGCATGGTTGAGATGAATGGCCAGTCTCGCAGTGCAGGGTCACCGTTTGGGGGTATGAAGCAATCCGGGAACGGTCGTGAAGGCGGCGTGTGGGGGTTGGAAGACTTTCTGGAAGTGAAGGCCGTAGGCGGCTGGGCTGCGGAGTAAGTATCCATAACATTTGACTTTGGTGGAGTGCGCTTCGCAGGCGCGCTCCGCTTTCATTTGGAAACGCTTCCCAGCGTCTCGGAACTGGCCAAACTTGAAAAAAGCCTTCTGGGTGACCATACCTGCCAGTTATGCAAATAGAAGAAATCTGGCCAAACTACCGCGCACGTATCAAGGCGTTCCTGCATTCCAAGGTGGCAAACCCGGCGGATGTAGACGATCTTTTGCAGGAAATATCGATCAAGGTTTTCACAGGGCTGCCGACACTCAGCGACCCTTCGAAATTGCAATCCTGGCTGTTCCAGACTGCTGACCGCACAATCATCGATTTCTACAGAAAAAACGCGCGGGCAAAGATCGTTGATCCTGAAGATCTTTGGTATTCTAGTGACGATCCGGGCATCCGTCAGGAACTGGAAAATTGCGTCGAGCCATTTATCCGCGGCTTGCCCGCCGAGACGGCAAAGCTACTTATGGACATCGACATCAATGGCATGTCCCAAAAAGAATATGCCAAGGCTCACGGACTATCTTATTCGACATTGAAATCCAGAGTTCAAAAGGGTCGCGACGACCTGCGTAAAGCATTTGACGATTGCTGTAACTGGACCATGGATACACGCGGAAATATTGCGGAATATCATTTGAAGCCAGATAACTGCAAAAAATGTTGAGCCAATCTTCGTCTTTTTGATGCGGGCGCCGTCTTACAGGTGAACGTATCAAAAGGATAAAACGATGATCAAAATTATCAGCTTCAAAATCTGCCCGTTCGTGCAGCGTGTCACCGCTATGCTGGAAGCAAAAAACGTAGCCTATGACGTTGAATACATCAGCCTAAGCGACAAACCGGACTGGTTTTTGGAAATTTCACCGACGGGCCAAGTGCCTGTCCTGGTAACCGAGAACGGTACCGTGCTGTTCGAATCCGACGCGATCGTAGAATATATCGACGATGTCACAGCGCCATTGCAGACAGACATTTCGCCCGAGCAACGCGCAGTTAATCGCGCTTGGAGCTATCAGGCGACGAAACACTATCTGGTCCAATGCAGTACGATGCAGAGCGCCGACAAGGCGACGCTGGATGATCGCATCCGCAAACTGGATGCGTCGTTTGCCAGGGTAGAGAAACAACTGGGCGAGGGCTCATTTTTTGCCGGCGAAGAACTCGGCAATGTTGATATCGCATGGCTGCCGCTGCTGCACCGCGCGGCTATTGTCGAAAAACAAAGCGGTTATGACATGCTTGCGGGTTATCCCAAAGTGAAGGCATGGCAGCAGGCTGTGCTGCAAACGGGAATTCCGGCGAAATCCGTACCCGCGGATTTCGATCAGAAGTTCTCGGATTTTTATTTGGCCGAACGCACATGGCTTGGGCGAGGTGCAAACCTGAATGAAGCACCCAGCGCGCCTGCAAAATCCACCGGGAGCGGGTGCTGCGGATAGAATAGGAATGCTCCTGCCCTGCAATCGCCGGGCAGGAGCTCGCTATCAAACCGGTCGAATGGTCAGTTGAGGCTCTCCATTCGACGTGTGCCGGGTGGATCGACCATCCCAGCCAATCTCGCCGGTGACACGCTGCCGATAAGCCGAAAAACTATCGAACTGTACCACATCTACAGGCGCGTCGAACTGCAGGGTCACCCGCCGATGTGATCCATCACCCAAGATTGTCAGGCCACGGATTTCCGCAGTAAAGGGCTGACCCAAATATCGGCCCTCAACCCGGTCACCAATGCGTAGTTGCATTCGGTTACCGGCCAAGGCGTGCAGGGTGTTCCAATCGCGCACACCATGCTGATGTGCCAGCAATTCCAACGCCTCGCTATGCAATAGCGTAACACCTGTATCTTGCAGGCGTTTGCGCAGGCGTTTTGCCTGCTCTTTCAGCTCCGCAACCGGAGCGATGTTTTGAGTTTGTGTCATGATGTGCCTCGTTTCCTTGAACGGGCGCGAAATCTGGACGGGGCTCGCATTGCCATCCGCGCGCCTGGAAAGGGCAACAGATGTGATTCAACCGGGTTTCACCAAAGCCAAAGGCTGCGAACGGCAGGGGACCCGAACCTGCCGCGCCTTTTGGCAGCCTCGGGTCGACCTGTCAATCAGGCGTCCGCCTGCGCAGCCTCAAAGGCCAGCATGGCGCGTTTGACCGGCAGCCCCCAGTGGTAACCACCCAAACCGCCCGATTTGCGTAAGGCACGGTGGCACGGGATCAGCCAGCTGACCGGGTTGCGCCCGACCGCGGTGCCCACGGCGCGTACCGCTTGTGGCGAACCAACCCGCTGCGCGATTTCTGAATAGGTAGTGACCTGTCCAGATGGGATGTGCATCAACGCCTCCCACACTTTGATCTGCAACGGAGAGCCAATCAGATAGAGCGGGGTCGGTTGCAAGCGGTCACTTTCGGCGCCAAAGGCACTAAGAACCCATGGGCGCAAACGCATCGGGTCTTCGACGAACTCGGCCTGAGGCCAGCGCGACAGCATGTCTTCCATCGCCTCTACTTCACCTGTTTCAGCGCCAAAGGCGATGCCGCAGATCCCCTTGTCGGTCCCCATGACCAGAGCTGGGCCAAACGGGCTTTCAAACCAACCCCAATAGATCGTCAGACCCGCGCCTTTACGCGCGTATTCGCCGGGGCTCATGGATTCCCATTTCAGGAACAGATCGTGTAACCGCCCGCTACCGGATAATCCGACGTTATGCGCGGTCTCCAGCGTGGTAAAACGTTCGCGTAGCAGTGCCTTGGCATGGCCCAAAGTCAGGTATTGCTGATATCGCTTAGGTGACACCCCAGTCCAGCGCGAGAACAGGCGCTGGAAATGGGCTGGGCTCATATCCATTTGGCGGGCCAGCTCATCAAGGCTGAGATTCTCTCCACCCTGATCGATCAATTCGATCGCGCGCCGCATGACGTTGTAATGATATCCGCTTTCTGCTGTCTGGATGTTCATCGGTCACCTCATCAGTTACAGGAACAGTAACTTGCCCCCGGCGATCTTGCGACCCGGAACCTGCGCTTTATCTTGTCAACTGAGTTGACGAATCAATCTGTGTGCCCCTACTATTCAGGTATGGAACACAGGTTGGATCAGCTTTATCAGGCAGTGCAGGCCGCCCGGCCATTGCTTCGGAACATCACGGCAGCCGTTGAGCAGGGCAGCCAGCGCAAAGGCGTGACCGTCGGACAACGTGCCCTACTGGAAGGTCTATCGCTATTTCCAGGCGCGACCGCCCCGGTGCTGTGCGCCAAGCTGCAGCTGAAACGGCAATATGTCTCGCGCATCTTAAAAGAGCTGATGAGCGAACAGCTGATCGAAAGCCAACCCAATTCCAGACGTGCAGGCACCCATTGCTACCGACTGAGCCCTTCGGGCGATGCGACGATCACGGCAATCAGAGCGGATGAGATGACAAAGCTGTCATGCTTTGCACAGGATTTTTCTGCGTCAGAGCTTGCCGCTTACCACAAGGTTCAACTTGCCCTGACCCGGTACTTTGCAGACCTCGCCAAGGATACCTGACATGTCCGTCCTTTGGATCATAGCGACCGGGATAGTAATCGCCGTTTTATATATACTCCTGGAAATCCGAAAGATTGGAACTCCGACCACCGGGCCCAAAATAAACCTTGCATCGCGGCCTGAAACGGCGCTGCTGGTGATCGATATGCAAACAGATTTTACCTCGATGTCCGCATGGGATGACGCGCAGATCGAGGGCGCCTTATCGGCGATCCGGTCGATGACGGATAGCGCCCATCAGTCTCGTAGGCCCGTGATCGTCATTCGGCATGAATTCGAAGGGAGGCTGGCGAACATGCTGAATGGTTGGTTCAATCAGGGGCGTGGCAATGCAGAATCAGACGGGATCGGATTGGATCCGCGTCTCGCGCTGAATCCGGATGCCGAGTTTGTAAAGTCTGTGGGTGACGCCTTTTCTTCGTCGGTTTTTGAGCAGTTCCTGGAAGAAAAACAGATCGGAACGCTGGTTCTGACAGGGTTGGACGGGTGTCATTGCGTGAACAAGACCGCGCAGGGCGCGCTCAATCGAGGATACCGGGTTCAGATCGATCCGGCAGCCGTTCTGGTGGCTGACCCGAGCCGATGGCACGGGATCAGGAATCAACTTGCAACGGCGGGCGTAGATTTCCGACCGCAGACGTAAGGCACAGGGACAAATCGACCAAGACCCGCACTTGAGCAAAACCAAAACGCACCTTTTCAATTGCGACCGCTTGTCTGGCAGGGCATTAAGGCTCGGATGGCCAAGCAACTTGGATACCACAAGATCCGCGAGATCTTTACGCGTTTTCACGACGCCGACCCTGAACCCAAGGGCGAGTTGGAGCATGTGAACGTCTATACGCTGGTCGTGGCCGTCGCGCTGTCGGCGCAGGCGACCGATGCGGGCGTCAACAAGGCCACCCGTGACTTGTTCAAGATCGCCGATACCCCGCAAAAGATGCTGGATCTGGGCGAGGAGGGTCTGATCGAACATATCAAGACCATCGGTCTGTTCCGTCAGAAAGCCAAGAATGTGATCAAGCTGAGCCGAATTCTGGTCGAGGACTATGGAGGCGAGGTGCCGAACTCCCGCGCCGCGCTGCAATCGCTGCCGGGTGTGGGGCGCAAGACCGCTAATGTCGTACTGAACATGTGGTGGCGGTATCCGGCGCAGGCAGTAGACACGCACATCTTCCGCGTTGGCAACCGCACCGGTATTTGCCCGGGCAAGAATGTGGACGCGGTTGAGCGCGCTATCGAAGATAACATCCCGACCGATTTCCAGTTGCATGCGCATCATTGGTTGATTCTGCATGGCCGCTATCACTGCAAGGCACGCAAACCGCAGTGCCCGACCTGTATCATCCGCGATCTTTGCGAATTTGAGGACAAGACTCTATGAAGACCTACCAACTGACCGGCATCGGAAACGCCGTTGTGGACGTCATTTCCCAGGCCGATGACAGTTTCCTTGAGCTGATGGGCATCGAAAAGGGCATCATGCAGCTGATCGAGCAGGAACGCGGCGAAGTGCTGTATGCCTCGATGGAAGGTCGGGTGCAGACACCGGGCGGTTCGGTTGCAAATACCATTGCGGGTGCGGGTGCACTGGGTCTGGATTCGGCGTTTATCGGGCGGGTGCATGATGATGCGCTGGGGCGGTTCTATGCGGATGCGATGAACGAGGATGGGGTGGATTTCGTGAACCCGCCGGTGCCGGGGGGCGAGCTGCCAACCTCGCGCTCGATGATCTTTGTCTCGCCGGATGGTGAGCGGTCGATGAATACTTATCTGGGTATCTCCTCTGAACTGTCTTCTGAGGATGTCTCGGAAGATGTCGCAGGCAACAGCCAAATCATGTTCCTCGAAGGTTATTTGTTCGACAAGGAAAAGGGCAAGGCGGCGTTTTTGGAAGCTGCGCGCAACTGCCACAAGGGCGGTGGTAAGGCAGGCATCGCCATTTCCGATCCGTTCTGTGTTGAACGGCACCGGGTCGACTTCCTGCTGCTGATCGAGAATGAGCTGGATTTCGTGATCGGCAATGAGGCCGAGATCAAATCGCTATTCGAAACCGACGATCTGGAAGAGGCGTTGGCCAAGACAGCCGAGATTTGCCCTCTGGTCGTCTGCACCCGGTCTGGCGACGGGGTGACCGTATTGAACGGCGACGCGCGAATCGACGTACCGGTCGAAAAGGTTATCCCGGTGGACGCGACCGGCGCAGGCGATCAGTTTGCTGCCGGGTTCCTGTACGGTATGGCCACAGGCCGCGATTACGAGACCTGCGCGCGGATCGGCAATGTCTGCGCCCGGGAGGTGATCAGCCATATCGGGCCAAGGCCGGAGGCAAACATGCTTGAGTTGTTGCGGGGGAAAGGGCTGCTTTGAGCCCAAAGTTACACTAGTCGGTGCGCAGTTTTGAGAGCATCGGGCAAGAGACATTCCCGCTGTCGCAGTTGGCTGTGAGTTCGTTCAGCGCCGCTTCCAATCGCTTCAGTTCGTTTATCTTTTCCCGCACATTGAAGATATGAAGCTCAGCCAGCTCTTTTACGGATCGGCAATCCTCTCCGTCGCCTTCGGACAGGCTGAGAAGCGTCTTTGTATCGGCTAGTGGAAAGCCCAAATCACGGCATTTCTTCAGGAAACGAAGCCTTCCAACATCGTGCGCGGAGTACATCCGCCGGTTATTAGGTGCCCGTTCTGGTTTGGGCACGATCCCTTCGCGTTCGTAGTAGCGGATCGTTTCAATGCCGACACCGCTTTGCCGGGATGCTTCCCCAATCGCAAACATGTGAGTTTTCCCGTCTTGATCCTGTAGCGACTACAGAAGTTATACAAGCGGCTGAAACTTCGACAACTCCAACTAGTCAAGGGAAAGAAATGCAGAAGTACCTTAGCGTTAGTTATCTGGGATCACTGTCAGCACTCGGCGTCGCGACTTGCTGTGTATTGCCCATGACAATGATGTTGATGGGACTAGGAGGCAGTTGGCTTGCCATTTTCGGAAAGATCGCGGCGGCAAGCAACTACGTATTGGCGATTTCGACGGTGCTTGTCGCTATATCGTGGCTTGTATCTTATCAGCGCGGTTCCCTAACAAAGTTGAAATGGTGGCTTTCGGGGACGACCGCAATCACCGCGTTAGCTTGGGTCGTCGTCTTTAACGAGGCCCGGATCAACGACTACCTGATAATGCAGATGTGAGACAATGACAGAGCAAACTGTAGTGCTTGAAAGCACCCTAACGTGCCCGAAATGCGGTCACAGCGAAACCGAAATAATGCCGACGGATGCTTGCCAGTGGTTCTATGAATGCAAGTCTTGCGCAGCGGTCTTGAAGCCGTTGGAAGGGGACTGTTGTGTCTACTGCTCCTATGCCACCGTGCCTTGCCCGCCGATCCAGAATGGCGATAGTTGTTGCGGATGACAAAGTCTGCTTTGTTCCGCATATCGGCCATTCTTCAGACCCTTCGGTACCGCTCCGCTTTGAGAGATTGACTGTCTGCAAACCGACACGCACTCAATGAAGTGAACTGTGGTCAAATCTCAGGCAAATGTCCTCGAAAGACCTCGACCACACGCGCATACACGCCGCGTTTGAAGGGTACGATTTCATCAACGAGCCGTGACGGTGTCTGCCATTTCCAATGAGTGAATTCGGGGTGTTCAGTTGCGATATTGATCTGATCATCCTGCCCCAGAAACCGCATCAGGTACCATTTCTGCTCCTGCCCGCGATACCGGCCCTTCCAGATTTTGGGCACAATGTCATGCGGCAAGTCATATGGAAGCCAGCCGTCGGTCTCGGCGATGATTTCGACCAGATCTGCGGTCACGCCGGTTTCTTCCCAAAGCTCGCGTAGGGCGGCATCGCGCGGGTCTTCGCCCTTGTCCACACCGCCCTGAGGCATCTGCCAGGCGTCTTTGTGACGGTCGTTACGCTGACCGACAAAAATCAATCCTTCGGCATTCATCAGCATCAGCCCGACACAGGGGCGATAGGGAAGTGTTGCTATCTGGTCCGGGGTCATATGCGGCCTCATGAACATGCTTTTAAGCGTCTGTAGCAAGCACTGCGCAAAACGCAAAGGGAATGACGTTAGGTTTCGCGTGACAACGGTGACGCGAAGGTCAATCTGACGGACAAAGTCGGGAGGGAGAGTTTGCCATGACTGCGTACCCAAACATGCTGGCCCCGCTGGATCTGGGCTTCACCACGCTGAAGAACCGCGTGCTGATGGGCTCGATGCATACCGGGCTGGAAGAGACTGGCGACTGGAACCGTGTCGCCGAGTTTTACGCGGATCGCGCGCGTGGCGGTGTGGCCTTGATGGTGACGGGTGGGATTGGCCCGAACCTAGAGGGCTCGGTCCTGCCCGGGGCCTCGATGATGACCAATGAAACAGAAGTGGCAAACCATTCCATCGTGGCCAAACGCGTGCATGAGGCGGGTGGCAAGATCGCAATGCAGATTCTGCATGCGGGGCGGTACGCCTATGGGCCGAAATGCGTGGCCCCCAGCCCGGTGAAATCTCCGATTTCTCCGTTTCCGCCGCATGAACTGGACGAAGAGGGCATCGAAAAGCAGATCAGCGATATCGTCAACGCCGCTGTTCTGGCCCAGAAGGCGGGCTATGACGGGGTCGAGATCATGGGGTCCGAGGGGTATTTCCTGAACCAGTTCCTCGTGACCCACACCAACAAGCGCACCGACCGCTGGGGTGGATCCTACGAAAATCGGATGCGCCTGCCCATCGAAGTGGTACGCCGCACGCGCGAAGCCGTGGGGACCGATTTCATCATCATCTATCGCCTGTCGATGATTGATCTGGTGCCCAATGGGTCGACCCATGACGAAGTCGTTGAACTTGCACAACGGATTGAGCAGGCCGGGGCCACAATCATCAACACAGGGATCGGCTGGCATGAGGCGCGGATTCCAACGATTGCCACGAGCGTACCCCGTGCGGCCTTCGCGTGGGTCACAAAGAAACTGATGGGCAAAGTTGGCATCCCGGTGATCACCTCGAACCGGATCAATTCGCCTGAAGTGGCCGAAGAGGTTTTAGCAACCGGCTGCGCTAACATGGTGTCTATGGCCCGTCCGATGTTGGCCGATGCGGATTTCGTTAACAAAGCAATTGCCGGTGAGGCAGCGAAAATCGCCCCGTGCATCGCCTGCAATCAAGCTTGCCTGGATCATACCTTCAGCGGCAAGCTGACCTCGTGTCTGGTCAACCCGCGTGCCTGTCATGAGACCGAATTGGTGATCGGCAAGTCCGCGGTACGCAAGACCGTGGCCATTGTCGGCGCGGGACCTGCCGGTTTGTCGACCGCGATGACTGCTGCCAAGCGCGGCCATGACGTAACCTTGTTTGATCGCGCCGCTGAGATCGGTGGGCAGTTGAACATGGCCAAACAGGTGCCGGGGAAGGAGGAGTTCTGGGGGCTGGTCGACTGGTACCGCACCATGATGGACGATCTGGGTGTGACGGTCGAACTGAACCGCGAAGTCAGCGCGGATGATCTCACCAGTTACGATGAAGTGGTCATCGCCACCGGTGTCACCCCGCGCGATCCGCAGATCCCCGGACAAGAGCAAGACAATGTGCTCAGCTACATCGACGTGCTGCGCGACAAGGCCGAGATCGGCAAATCGGTTGCTGTGATCGGGGCCGGAGGCATCGGGTTCGACGTCTCCGAATTCTTGCTGGAAGATGGCCACAGCCCGACCACGGACCTGCCTCTTTGGATGAAGGAATGGGGCGTCACTGACCCGGCCGAACATCGCTCGGGACTGGCACCCGAAGGTCCGCAGCCTGAGGCGCCCGCGCGGCAGGTCACGTTACTGCAACGCAAAGCACAGCGTCACGGCAAGGGGCTCGGCAAGACAACGGGTTGGATTCACCGTGCGACCCTAAAGATGAAAGACGTTAATTTCGTAGGCGGCGTGAATTACGAGCGCATCGATGATGACGGCCTGCATGTGAGCTTTGGCGAAGCCCACGAAGACCCGACTGTGATCCCGGCTGATACGATCGTACTGTGCGCGGGTCAGGTCTCGGACCGTTCACTGGCAGATGAGCTAATTGAACGCGGGATAACACCTCATGTGATCGGCGGCGCAGATGTGGCCGCCGAGTTGGACGCAAAGCGCGCGATCAATCAGGGGACGCGGCTGGCGGCAGAGCTCTGACCAGCGGTTGCGCGAGCATTTTCAACCTGCAGGGTTGTCAAATCAGACCCCAACAGGCCGCTTCGTTGGAGGTGGTCTTTTTCTTTGGCCATATTGACTCATATGGTACCTTGGTACATATGTACGCCATGATTGAAAAACCCGAACGCATCCAGACCGGAATACGAATCGAAAAACGCCTGCTGAAAGTCCTTAAAGGGTTGGCGGAATCTCTGGACATGTCCGTTGGTGACTTGATCGAGGGCATCGCCTTGCACAGTTTTGAGAACAAGCCGCCTTTCACGCCTCAGACACTGAAAAAGATCCGTCAGTTGAAAGAGGTCTACGATCTGGACTGGACCGCGGAGCACAGCCATAAATTCGCGGAGGCCAAGGAATGACCAAAACAATCCAAGTATCTGACATCACCGTGGCGTTCGAAGCTCATACGATCGACAATACGAAATTCGGGCATGCCCAGCATGTGCAAGTGGCCTTTGACCTGCTGAGGAAATACGATTTCATCGACGCGGCTGCGATCTATGCCAAAGGTATTCGCACGTTGGCGACAAATGCCGGTGCACCAGGGAAATTCAACCTGACAATCACGTACGCGTTCATGAGTCTGATTGCCGAACGTATGGCCCAAGGTCCGAACCATAGTTTTGAGGCTTTTATCGCTGACTATCCTGAGCTGATGTCAAAGAACGCTCTTGAGCGCTTGTATGCAGATGACAGGCTGAACTCTGATCTGGCGCGTGGTATTTTCCTTCTACCCACTGCCGCTTGAACGCGGTGCTTGTTCGCGATCATTCAAACTGTAATCTCGGATCACGGACGCCACACGCAGACGATAATCCTTGAACAACCCGGTGCGACCTTGACCTTGTGCAGCCCGGTGCCGGACAGTTTGGCGCCAGATGGCAACGGCCTGTTCATCCCGCCAGAACGACAGCGACAAGTATTTGCCCGGTGTTGACAGGCTTTCAAACCGCTCGACCGAGATAAAGCCTTCGATCTGGTCCAGCAGCGGGCGCAGGTCGGCAGCGATGTCCAGATAGGTCTGGGTTTCGGCATCGGCGGGTTCGACATCGAAAATTACGGCAATCATGCGCCATCCCCATGCGGGGTTGAGACGCATCTGAGCCAGGTCCGATCCTCGCGCGTGATGAAGCGTTCTTTTTGCGCAAAGGCATAATTCTCTTGCCCCAGTGGATCGGCTGACAAACGCGCGCGGTAGGCTTCGTATTCAGCAAGGTTAGGAATGTTGTAAATCCCATAAGCCAGTGTCGATGACCCCTCGTACGGTGCGAAATATCCGATCAGATCAGCCCCGCATCGCGGAATCGCCTGTCCCCAATTGCGCGCATAGGTCTGAAACTGCTCTTTTTTCGTCGGATCGATCTGGTATTGGATTATACAAGTGAGCATAGATGCCTCCAGTTGATAATTGGCAAAGAATAACCTCTTGGATGCGGCTTATGTTTCGACTATGGTCGAAGCATGCGAGACGGACCGGATATTGCACAGATCGCGGCGCTGATTGGCGATCCTGCGCGTGCCAATATGTTAACAGCACTGATGTCGGGCAAAGCGCTGACGGCTGGCGAACTGGCGCGTGAGGCCGGGATCAGCCCCCAAACCGCAAGCTCACACCTGAAAAAACTGCTTGCAGGCAGCCTGGTCCGGGTGCGTGGACAGGGACGGCACAAATATTATGGACTGTCCGGAGAAGATGTGGCGCATGTGCTGGAAAACCTTATGGGGCTGGCTGCAGGGCGTGGCCATCTGCGAACGCAGACCGGACCAAAAGATGCGGAATTGCGGTCAGCACGGGTTTGCTACAACCATCTTGCGGGCAGCCGTGGGGTGCAGATGTTCACCGCCATGCAGAAACAAGGATATCTTGAGACAACGGAAGACGCGGTTCACCTGACCGAAGAGGGCACTCAATTCTGCACCGGCTTTGGCATCGATCTGGAAGGACTCGGCCGCAGCCGCGCACCGCTTTGCCGCCCCTGTCTAGACTGGAGCGAACGGGAAACGCATTTGGCCGGCAAACTCGGCCGCGCCATGCTGACCCGCATGGAAGAGATCGGCTGGCTAGTGCGTATACCTGACAGCCGCATCATCCGCTTTACCCGAACAGGAGAAACTGAGTTCGACGCACAATTCAGCGCTTAACTATTACTCTACAGTGATTGTAATCACCTCTGAAACGATTGGCGTCGCGTGGGGTACATGACCCGCATCACCCAACACAAGCTGCAAAGTGTGTTCCCCCGGGCCCAATTCCAGCGTGACCTCGGTCTGGCCGCCGCCAAAGTGGATGTGGTTGTCATCTGCGGGCAGCCCATAGGCCAGTTCATCCGCGCCGTCTTCACCCTGCCCCAACGGAGGACGATCAACCAGAAGGTGATGGTGGCCCGTGTTCTCCTTTTCGGTTCCGGCAGGAGCAACACCCATCCCACTTAGGCCAAACACGATCGTGACGGGTGATTGTACGGTGTCTCCGTCAGTCAGATTTGCGAAATAAACCCTGGCATCAGGGTTTGACGGCGTTTCTCCCCCGGCCGACGCGAGAGTTGCGGACAGGCACAGGGCGGCAGCAGCAAATAGGGCTTTCATGATCTCCTCCATGGTCACAAAAATGCCATTCTCATCATAGCACGATAGAGAAAAAGTCCAGATATCGGTTATTTGTGTTGGGTGTTAGGAATTACAGCACGGCAACTTCGGCGTTTCCCAGTCGCAAACGATCCCTATCAAAACCCTGATATTATCTCATGTCTGCCCAGTTCTCGCCCAGATTGATCGCAATAAAGAGACAACGAACAGAAGACCTGGGGAACGAGAATGGATCGACTGACCGAAATGGAGGCCTTTTCCAACGTGGTGGACCAGGGTGGTTTCACCGACGCGGCCAAAAAAATGGGTATCTCCAAATCAGCCGTGTCCAAACACGTGTCGAGCCTTGAGGCGCGGCTGGGTGCGCGACTGCTAAACCGCACCACACGCCGGGTTTCACCGACCGAGATTGGACTGGCCTATTATGATCGCGCCCGGCGCGTGCTCAACGACGCGGGCGAGGCAGATGCGCTTGTAACCTCGATGCAATCCGACCCTTCTGGTCTGCTGCGGATCAGTGTGGCGACGGATTTCGGCGTCAATCACCTATCACCTGTGCTTTCGGAATTCCTGTCTGCCTATCCCGATATCACCGTGAACATGGTGCTGAACAACCGTTACGTCGAACTGATCTCGGAAGGCTTTGACGTGGCCGTGCGCATTGGGGAACTGGAAGACAGCACCTTGCGCGCCCGCAAACTGACCGAAACCGTAAAACGCATGGTCGTAGCGCCCAGCTATATCGAGCAGTTTGGGCGCCCGCAAAAGATCGACGACCTGAATGAACACAAGCTACTGCACTATTCGAGTCAGTCCTCGGGCAGCGTTTGGAAATTGACCGCGCCGTCGGGCGAGAAACGTCAGGTGCGCACCGCTGGTTGGTTAAGCGTAAATGACGGACAGTCGCTGTTAAACGCCGCAATCTCGGGCCTTGGGATCGCACATCTGCCCAGCTATCTCTATGCCGACGCGCTGAAATCGGGCGAGGTGGTGGATGCGATGCCTTCGCTTCCGGACGAGGTGCAAGGCGTTTACGCAGTTTATCCGCCGGGCCGGTTCACCCAGCCCAAGGTGCGTGCTTTCATCGATTTTCTGGTCGCATCCTTCGCTGAAAAAGGTCCGATGGATTGGTAGAATTCTCCCTGTGGAACCTAAATGACCCGCGCTGATCAGTGCGGGTCTTTTTTTGTCGCTCGTTCGATCTGAATCTGCCGGTCAAACCTCAGCAGGTGATACAGCCCGCTGATACAGGTGCCATGTGGTGTGACCCAGGATCGGCAGTGTAAAGACAAGTCCCAAAAACGCGGGTGCCAGTGATATCAGCATGGTGACCGAAATGATCGCAGCCCAGCCGAGCATCACCACCGGATTCTCGGAGACGGCGCGAACCGAGGTTAGCATGGCAGAGACGAAATTGGTTTCACGATCCAGCAGCATCGGCATGGCGATAACGGTTACCGAGAACAGCACAGCCGACAGAAACGCCCCGACGCAGGTGCCAATCGCAAGGAAGGTCCAGCCCTGCGGCGTGAAAAGCACGATGTTCAAGAACCCCTCAAAATCGGAAAATGACGCTTTTTGCAGAGTGATCGCCAGCCAAAGGCGGATTTGATAGGTCCAGACCCAGAATATGAACAGGGTGACGAAGGCCATCCAGCCCAGCTCGCGTTTGCGTTGATTGGCCATGACGGTGAGGATTTCGGACCACCCGAAGTTTTCCCCTTTTTGCAAGCGACGGGACATCTCATAGAGCCCCGCGGCTGCGAAGGGCGCGACCAGCGGAAAGCCTACCGCCGCAGGAATGATCATCCAGATCTTGCCAAGCCAAACCAGGCACCAGACGAACAGGATGCCGAAAACCGCATAGAACAGGCCGAAAAAACCGCTCATGACCGGGCGTGCGAGGAAGTCGGAAAACCCGGCCTTGAGCGATGCGGTGATATCTGCCGCTGTCAGCCTGTTGACCTCGGGCATGGCTGGTTGTGGGGCCATGTTGTCCGGCGGTGTGGAATCGTCGGTACTGGAAGCCATGACGCACTCCTCCCTAAGCTTGGTGGCGGGTGGGACTGCCTTCCAACAAGTCCGACAGCAAGGCAGATGCCCCGTTCATCTGCAAGTGTGCATCAGGGTGCGGCATCAGGGCAAGAGGGGCGCAGAGCGACTGCGATGCCTGCGCCCGTCAGTTGACCAGCAATACCGCCTCGACCCGGCGATTGATATCTCGACCCTCGGGTGTGGCGTTCGAGGTGATGGGCGCAAGATAGCCCACACCCTGCGCCTCGATCCGGTCGGCGGCAACGCCATGCGCTTCAATCAGGCGCGCGCGCACGGCTTCGGCCCGTTTGGTACTGACCGCAATATTGGCTGGCAATGCACCCGTATCATCCGTGTGTCCGACCAGCGCCAATCGGGTCGAAGGATTGTCGGCCAGATAACCCGCAAGCAGCGCCAGCGAGGCGAAAGGCCCCTCGCCCAGCGCGACTTCGCCGGTGCGAAAGTGCAGGTCATCAAGGATGACATGTCCGGTGCTGCTGAGATCGCTGAGCAACCCGGCAGGGCCTTCAACGGTTTCCTCGATCACCAATGTCGGCGCGGGCTGCGTGCCCAGTGGGGTCACCCGGATCATCTGCACATAGCCATCCGGCGGATTACGGCTGACCAGCAGGCTCAGCACCTCGTCGCCGCGGGTGGCGGACAGAAAGCGGTAATCGTGGATCGCCACATACATGTCGGGCGTCGGCACCACCTCGGTGCCAAAGCGGAAATCGAACCCGCCACAATTGCGCGCCTCGCATTCAAACGCGATCTCGAAACCCTGCGCCTGAAGCTGACCCCGCAGAGGCGCAAGGATTTGCAGCGTTGTGCTGGACCCCGCCTGAAGCCGCCATGTCAGCCGCTCAACACGCCCCTCGACATTGCGGGACGGAATTGCGCCGTCGGCAAACACGCCGGTTGGCAGGTCGTAACTGTCAAGCGCGCTGGTGCGGTCAGATATCTGCCGGGCGCCCGTAGGAAAGTTCAACTCCTGCGCCAAGGCAGGCGCGGCCAGCAAAGCAATACAGATGAACAGGGTTCGGATCATCGGAACTGGGCGTGATACTCGGGGTTCGGGACCATCGCAGTGGCACTGGCCACGCGGTTGGTCATATTGAAGAAACCGGTGACATTGGCAATGTCCCAGATATCGCGATCCGAAAACCCGACATCACGTAAAAGCTGGCGATCGGGCTCTTCGATTGTGGTGCTGGCGGTGGTCATCTTGGCTGCGAAATCCAGCATTGCACGTTGGCGCGCGTCCAATTTGGCGACGCGGTAGTTCATGACCAGCATCTCACCCAGCTGCGGATCGCCCGAAAGCTGCCGCACCGCTGCGCCATGAGCCACGAGGCAGTAGAAGCATTTGTTGATCGAGGACACCACGACCGCGATCATCTCGCGCTCCAGTTTGGACAGCCCGCTGTCGGCCAGCATCAGATCATTATACATCGAAGTGAAGGCGTTCAGCTTGTCGATATCGAAGGCATAGGCGCGCAGGACATTCGGCACCATTCCCAGTTTCTCAACACAGATATCAAAGTATTTCTGCGTCTCTGACGGTAGTGGGTCCACCATTGGCAGATCCAGGGCAGTGGGCATGTCCTGTTTGGTCAATTCGTCCTCCTCAGGCGCGCTGGCGATAGTGGTATTCTCCGACGATCTTCATCCCCAGCGAGTGGTAGAGGCCATTGGCCCCCTCATTCGCCTTGGTACAGATCACGCTAAGCGTCTGCGCGCCATTGTCCAGCGCCCAAAAGGCCGCGGCGCGCATGGCCCACTGGCCCAACCCCTTGCGGCGGTGATCCGGCAGGATTTCCAGCGCATGAACCATCGCGATACCTTCATGGATCGCCACGAAGCCGGTTCCTGCGGGCTGATCGCTGTGGCGCAACAAAAGGCCGGTCTTTGGGCCCGGTGCCCGGTACATGATGGCAATCCGTTCGGGGCCGATACCGCCCTGCGCCCAGATCTCACGCATGATGGCCAGCGGTTCCCAGATGTTGAAGACAGTCACGCGCGGGATCGGGATATCGGTCAACTGCTGCGCCAGGCAGGAATAAATATTGACCGGATCAAGGATGTCGTAGCCGCGTTGCGCAAGCATTGCATCTAGCGCCTCATCCCCCGGACGCAGGCAGAAGATGCGTTTTTGACCCATCGCCTGCATGGCGCTTTCGGCTGCATCGATATCGGCGCTGGTGACGTCCCCGGTGCGATTGGCGGCAGAGACGCGTGAACCTCCGCCCTGTCCTTGCCGCAGTCGAAATGGGCCTTGCGTTTGATAGCCGGCGGCAGGCCATGTGCCATCGACAACGGCGGCCCAATCGGGATTCAAAGCTCGATCTCTTTCGCAAGGCGGGTCATGGCGGCATCGATCCGTCCACCCTCGGTGCCGCGCACGACGACGTTGGCTCCGAAGACGCCATTCGTCTGAAACGGATAACATCCGATCGAGAGGTCGCCGAAATCTTTCGCGAGCGCGGCCAAGGTCGACGCTATATCGCCCTCACCTCTGTCCACACGCAGAGTCTGCGACAACAGCGGGTTGCCTCCGGTAAGCAAAGGTAAAACACTCGCCACCATCGCCTGAAAAACCAACGGTACTCCGGCCATGACATGGACGTTTGCAATCGTAAAGCCGGGCGCGGTCGAGACCGGGTTGTCGATCAATTCCGCCCCGTCCGGGATACGCGCCATACGCAGGCGAGCGTCGTTCAGCTCCAGCCCGGATTTCTCATAATGCGCTTCAAGCAGCGCCCGCGCGTCGTGGCGAACATCGATATGCGCGCCAAAAGCTCGAGCGATGCAATCGGCGGTGATATCGTCATGGGTCGGGCCGATGCCGCCACTAGTAAACACGTGGTCATGGGCCTGGGACAGCGCCCTGACTGCCGCCTCAATCGCGGGCGCATCATCACTGACAATGCGCACCTCTTTCAGATCGATGCCGTGTTTGGTCAGCTCTCCAGCCAGATAATGCATATTGGCATCGCGGGTGCGGCCCGAGAGGATCTCATCCCCGATCACCAACATTGCAGCGGTTGGATTGGCCATGGCGCGCCCTCCCTCTTGATCGACCGTTAGGGCAGGTATAGGCCCTAGGCCATGCGATTTGAAACCCCCCTTATCCCCGCCCGACTGATCCGCCGCTACAAACGCTTTTTAGCCGATTGCAGGCTGGAAGACAGGCGCGAGGTAACAGCCCATTGTGCCAATCCGGGTTCGATGATGGGGCTGGCGGAGCCGGGTGAGAAAATCTGGCTGGAGCCGAATGATGATCCGAAGAAAAAGCTGAAGTACGGCTGGCGGCTGGTTGATCATGAGAACGGGCATTTCACAGGAGTCGACACATCCGTCCCAAACAAGGCGCTTCGGGCGGCGCTTGAGGCACGCGAAATCCCGGAATTGGCGTCCTATGAAACCGTGCGCCCCGAGGTCAAATACAGTGAAAACAGCCGCATCGATTTCTTGCTGACCCAGCCGGGTTTGCCGGATGCCTATGTCGAGGTCAAAAGCGTCACCCTATCGCGCCAACCCGGTCTGGCCGAGTTTCCCGACAGCGTGACCGCACGCGGCACTAAACATCTGGGCGAACTGGCGGCTATGGCGGCACAAGGGCATCGGGCGGTGATGCTGTATCTGGTGCAGCGGACCGATTGCGACCGGTTTGCGCTGGCGGCGGATATTGATCCGACCTATGCGGCGGCGTTTGAAGTAGCGCGGGCACAGGGGGTGGAGAAGTTGGTTTACGGGACGCAGATTTCGCCAATGGGTATTTTGGTAACTCGTCAATCAATTGTTGAGAGAAAACTCAGATGAATCCGACTATTTCTATCGAATTTGCCTAGGTTTCTCAAAGGACAACTGAATGACTGCCCCATCGAAGACCGAGAACACCCGCTTAGAAAAGCGTATTCGAACAATCTCACTGACTCTAATGATTTTGGGTGGCATACCTGTATTGGCAAGATTTTTTGGTGTAGGGTTTATTCCCTCTCCAGTTTGGCTTTCCTTGGCATTTTGGCCTGCATGCATAGTGGGAGCAATTTCAGGAGCAACAGCACTTTGGGCGGTTCATCTTAGCTTATCGGAAGGCATCCTATTCTCAGAGCCAATAAAAACAACATTGTCTATATTGTTCATGCCTTTGGCAGGTGCGTTTGCGGGGTTTCTTGTAGTGGCGGCGACGATCCCTATGGTTATTTCTCTTCCCTCTTTTCGCACGGTAGAAATAACATTTGTTGTTAGTGATCCCAATATGGGAGATTATCGGAGGTGCCCTAGGCCAATCGCTCTGAAAGACACGGCGCGTGCCGTTAACGTCGTTTGTGATGTCCCGAACAGTATTCGCAGACGTTTGCGAACCGGAAGGAAGATTATTCTTGTTGGCCCCGGAAGCAGTGTCGGCGTATTTCCAACTCACTTTCGTCTACCTTGATCACTAAGAGCCCTTATCAGTCTCTGTATTAAATCAAATTAACTGAAAAACATCCACGACCGCACACCCTCTGGTACTTTCTGCGCAAGCAGCGTAAAAGAAGTGCTGCGTGAAATATTTGGAGTCTCGCACCGATGAAAGAACATCGTGGCCGTCTGACCAAGGATGGCATCCGTATCTACGAACAGAGTGACTTTGCCGGAATGCATGCGGCAGGGGCGCTGGCTGCGCGGATATTGGACGATATTGCTGATCATGTTTTTGTCGGTCAGACCACCGGTGCGATTGACGGTCTGATCACTCAAATGGTCGAGGACGCAGGCGCTGAATCGGCGACCATTGGCTATAAAGGTTATCAGCACGCAAGTTGTATCAGCGTGAACCATGTAGTCTGTCACGGCATCCCCGGCGAGAAGAAGCTGAAGGATGGCGATATCCTGAATATCGACGTCACTGTGATCGTCGATGGCTGGTTTGGTGACACCTCGCGTATGTACGTGGCTGGTAAGCTTCCGCGTAAAGCCGAGCGGCTGATTCAGGTGACCCATGATGCGCTGTTCAAGGGCATCGATATGGTCAAGCCGGGTAATACCTTCGGGGATATAGGCCATGCCATTCAGGCCTATGTCGAGGCGCACCGGATGAGCGTTGTCCGCGATTTCTGCGGCCATGGGCTGGGCCGTGTTTTCCACGCGCCGCCCAATGTCCTGCACTATGGCCGTCCGGGTACAGGCGCGGTTTTGGAAGAAGGCATGTTCTTCACCATCGAACCGATGGTCAATCTGGGCCGCCCCGAAACCAAAACACTTGCCGATGACTGGACTGCCGTGACTCGCGACAAATCTCTGTCGGCGCAGTTTGAGCATTCGGTGGGTGTGACGACCGATGGGGTTGAGATTTTCACCCTGTCACCGGGTGGCAAATATCACCCGACTTATTCGTCCTGATCAGTCGCCTGATCGCGTAAAAGTTTCAGCAACAACGTCTCATCGCGCCAGGGGATCACCGCGTCGTTGATAAACACCGGCGCGCGCATCGGTTTGGTCGGCGGCCCGGTGGTGGCGTCGCTGTCTGTCAAAAAGCCCCAAAACGGAGGTGTGATGGCGCGGTCCATGGGCCGACCTTAGCATATTTCTCGGTCAGAGTCCCAAAAGCCCCGGCACGTGTGACATATCCGTGAAGACCTCGGCCCCCAGCGTTGCCAGCCGCGCGCCGTCGTCGTGGGCTGCATAGGCGAGGCAGCGCATATTGGCACGGATGGCGGCGGTGACGCCGTTCTCACTGTCTTCGATCACGACCGGCGATTTGGCGCCAAATTGCTGCGCCGCTGTCAGGAACAGGGTGGGGTCAGGTTTACCTGAGCCCAGCACATGGGCCGAAAACATGACCGTGCTGAACCGCTCCCACAGACCGTTCTGACCCAGAGTAATCTGCATTTTCTCTGGCCTGCCATTTGAGGCGACACAATAAGGAATGCTGGCTGCATCCAATTGCGTCAGCAATTCTGGGATGCCTTCAACCAAAGGAGTGCCCGCTCGCAGCCTCTCATAGATTTCCGAGTAGATTTGATCGGTCCAGTCGTCAGGCAGATCCGCACCGAGATCGCGCGCCTTGTCTCGGACACCAGTCATCGTACCACCGACGAAAAGAGACATGCACTCTGCAAGGGTCAGGTGCAGACCATATTGGGCCAGATTGTCGATCATGACCTGATTGGACAGAACCTCGCTATCAACCAGAACCCCGTCGCAATCGAAAATGACCAGATCATGCATATCAGTCCTCAGTTCGCCACATCAGCGAAATGCACGTGTCGCGATATTTTCGCGCGTCATGCAGAGTGAACCCATTTGGAGCAATCATGGGGGCGTTTTCCTCCCACACGATCAGGGCGTCCTGGGCCAGCCAGCCACCTTTGGTGGCCGCCGCTAGCGCCTTTTGACCCAGGTCTTTGCCATAAGGCGGATCAAGAAAGACCAGATCGCATGCGTCGCCTGGGTTTTCCCCCAACCGCGTTGCGTCACGTCTGATCAGAGTGGTCTGGTCCCGACTTCCGGTCAGATCGATATTCTTGCGGATCAGACCCTGCGCAATTCGCCCATCATCGACAAACGTAACATGGGCCGCTCCGCGCGACAGCGCTTCAAGCCCCAACGCACCAGTACCTGCAAACAGGTCCAACACGTGCAGACCATCAATGTCGATCTGATGGTTCAGGACGTTGAAAAGGCTTTCCCGCACCCGATCGGTAGTGGGGCGCAGATGGGCGCCCGCATCGCCTTTACCGACCGAGGCCAATGCCCGGCCCCGGAAGTTACCGGCGATAATCCTCACGCTTTGAGCAGCGGTTTCAAGTCCGCTTCTGGGTCAGCCACCACCGTCGGATCAGCTGTTTTACCCGCATCGATCAGGCGTTTGCCGACCATATAAGCGCGTGGGTCGTTCATCGCGTCGACCGCAATCAGCTGATCGCCTTTATAGTACCAGAAGGACACCGTCGCGCCTTCACCCTTGCGGGTCACGACGCGATCATAGCCTGTATTTAGGCCCGCAATCTGCAGCTTGACGTCGTACTGATCCGACCAGAACCACGGCGTCGCGGTATAATTCTTGGCAGCACCCAGCATGTTCTGGGCCACGATCTCGGCCTGGTCGATGGCGTTGGGCACGCTCTCCAGACGAATGCGGCCCTCACCATGCGGAAAGGATGCACAATCACCCGCAGCCCAGATTGACGGGTCCGAGGTGCGGCCATGGGCATCGGTTTTGATACCATTGTCCAGCTCCAACCCCGCCATTTCAGCCAGTTGCGTTGAGGGCGCGATGCCGACCCCCACCACAACGAAATCTACCTTTAATTCGGTGCCATCGGACAGAATAGCACCCGTCACCTTGCCATCTTCACCAACCAAACGATCCAGCCCAACGCCTTCGCGAATGTCGGCTCCGTATTCTGTATGAAGCGTACGGAAATAGTCGCTGGTCTCTTTCGCCGCGACACGCTGCAGGATGCGGTCGGCCATCTCGACCAAGGTCACTTTGACCCCACGCTTGGCACAAACCGCGGCGGCCTCGAGCCCGATATAGCCGCCACCGACGATCAAAGCGCGCGCGCCGTCGGTTACCCGAGGCTCCATCTCGTCGATATGCGCAAGATCGCGCACCACATGGACGCCTTCAAGATCGCCACCTATGGCTGCAGGCAGTCGACGCGGATCAGAGCCTGTGGTCAGAGCCAACTCATCATAGGCGATCACGTCATCACCTATCGTTACCGTTTTGGCCTTGGGGTCAATTCCGGTCACACGCTGCCCCAGTCGCAGGGTGATGTTGTTCTCGGCATAGAAGCTCTCGGGTCGCAGGAACAGGCGTTCCAACTCCATCTCGCCCAACAGGTAGCCTTTGGATAATGGCGGGCGCTGGTAGGGCAGGTGCGGCTCGGCACCAATCAGGGTGATGTCGCCTTCAAAGCCGTCCTTGCGCAACCGCGCCACGAGTGAAGCACCAGCCTGCCCTGCCCCGATCACGACGATATGGCTCATGTTGTGCTCCCCTGCAGAATTCCGATGGTCTCTTTCTTTCGACAACCTATATTGCGACAAAGCCCGACTCTGCAAATCCAAATGACAGGAGCTTAATAAATGATTTCAACAGGTGACATGCTGCCCGACGCGACGCTGATTCAGATGGGAGCCGATGGCCCTGGAGAGGTGCGGATTTCAGAAAAAACCAAAGGGCGCAAGGTGGTGATTTTTGCTGTGCCGGGCGCATTTACCGGGACCTGCACGACCGCGCATGTCCCAAGCTTCATGCGGACAAAAGGCCAATTCGACGCAAAAGGAGTTGATGAGATCATCTGTATTTCGGTCAACGATCCCTTCGTGATGGGCGCCTGGGGTGAAAGCACCGGAGCAACTGCCGCAGGACTGACCATGCTGGCCGACGCCGCATCGGAATTCACCAAGGCGGTAGGCATGGATTTCGACGCGCCACCGGTTGGTCTGCTGGCACGGTCCAAGCGCTATGCCATGTTGGTCGATGACGGCAAGGTAATCGCCTTGAACATCGAAGAGAATCCGGGCGTTTGCGAGATTTCGGCTGGCGAAGGTCTGCTTGAAACCTTCTGATCCCGGTTGGCCCCGGCATCACCGGGGCCACATGAAACGCATTTAACTTGATGCAACGAACCGATGTGCCAATACTTGGACATACAACCCGGGAGTTCATTGATGCGACTGAAATTAATCACTTTGATTCTTGGTGGTGCCGGCGCCTTAGCCGCGTGCGGCCCTGCCCCTACACCCCAGCAACAAGCTGCTCGGCAACACGAGATCGCTTGTCTGAGCGGCACCATAGGCGGCGCATTGATCGGCGGAGTGATCGGCAATCAATTTGGCGGTGGATCGGGCAAAACCATTCTGACGGCGGCGGGCGCTGCTGCAGGTGGGTTGTCTGGCGAACGTTACGCATGCTGAGGAGATTGGATTTGAAACAAGCATTGATGATCATCGCTGTCATTCTGATGTCTGGCACCGCAAGCGCCGAAAGTGTCGCAGAACTGCACGAGGCCGAGCTGAACAATATCGACAAGAACAATGATGGGTTTCTGTCCCGGGACGAATTCAAAGCTTTCTCGGATTATGCGTTTCAAGCGATGGACGAAGACAAGAACGGCACACTTGGCCTGGATGAAGCTAAACCGTTCCTAGACATCAAGCAGTTTCAGAATGTTGACCGCGATGGAGATAACACTATCTCACGGCCAGAGTACGACGCCCAGATGGACAGCGATTTCACCTCGGCTGATCTGGATGGCAATGGGCAATTAAACTAGTGCTCAATCAATCAGGAGGCGTAAGATGACGAGATGGATCAGCCTCGGCGCGCTTCTGGCGCTCGCGGCTTGTGATGTACCGCAATCACCGGTTGTTACCGGCCCAGACGGACAGACCCGTATTCAGATCAATACCGCCGGATTGACCTGTTATGAGACGCGATGCCTCGACATCAACCCGTCGACCCGCAGCGTCCGCTCGGTCGGCAGCCGCACGATCAGAATTCCGGCCAATATCGATATCAGCGGAGGAACCATTTCTCCAGATGATTTCAAACAACTAGGAACCGCTGCGTTGCTGGCAGGTGGTGCAGGGTCAGCTGGCGACCGATAGAAGGCTATCCATCTTGCGCGCCAGCTTGGCGTCTTGTGCGGACAGGCCGCCAACATCATGGGTGGACAGCACCACCTCGACTGTGCGGTAGACATTCGACCATTCGGGGTGGTGGTTCCATTTCTCAGCCCAGATCGCCACCTGCGTCATCCAGCCGAAAGCGGCGACAAAACTATCGAAGATGAAGGTCTTTGTGATCGCATCGCGGTCCTCAACCATGGTCCAGCCATTTCTGAACAGCGGGTCCAGCAGCGGGCCGCGGGTCTCGGTTGACAGAAGTTCGGTCATTGCTGTTCCTCCGGGTTCGATTTCCTGAACGGGCCATAATCCGTCAGAATCTCGATCTCTTCTCCCACTGCGTGGGCTTCGGCGTCCAGATATTTCTGAACTGCATCAGCAAAACCCGGATCACCGACCCAGTGCAAGCTATGCGTGCGGGTCGGCATATAACCGCGCGCTAGCTTGTGCTCGCCCTGGGCACCTGCCTCAACCCGGGCCAGCCCTTCGGCAATGGCAAAGTCGATCGCCCTATAATAGCACAGTTCGAAATGCAGGCAGGGATGGTGTTCCACGCAGCCCCAATAGCGGCCATAGAGCGTTTCCCGGCCGATGAAATTCAAGGCCCCGGCTACCGGATATCCGTTGCGTTCGGCCAGCACCAGAGCGATGTCATCTGTCATGGTTTCCTGAGCGATATCAAAGAATTGCCGCGTCAGGTAGGGCGATCCCCATTTGCGCGCGCCGGTGTCCTGGTAGAACCGCCAGAACGCATCCCAGTGCTCGGGCCGCAGATCATCGCCTGTGATCGTACGAATCTGCCCGCCGAAGTCACAGGCCTGCTCGCGTTCTTTCCGGATATTTTTGCGTTTGCGCGAAGATAGCGCTGCCAGAAACCCATCGAAATCAGTGTATCCATCATTGAGCCAGTGAAACTGCTGCGAATGCCGGATCATCAGGCCCATCTGTTCACCAGCCAGCGCCTCGGCCTCGGTGCAAAAGGTGGCGTGCAGTGAGGAGATTCGATTTTCGGCGGCTAGCTGCACCGCGCCTTGCACCAGCGCTGACATGCCCACCGCATCATAGCCGGGCCGTACCAGAAAACGTCGGCCTGTTGCGGGTGTAAATGGCGCAGCGATCTGCAGTTTCGGATAGTATCGCCCGCCTGCACTTTCATAAGCATGGGCCCAGCTGTGATCGAAGATGTACTCACCCTGCGAATGCGATTTGGCATACATCGGCGCCGCACCGATCAGCATTCCATCAAGATAAGCCGCCAGATATTGCGGCTGCCAGCCTGTGCCGCGTCCGACTGAACCGCTTTCTTCCAAAGCCAGCAAAAATCGGTGTGTGGTGAACGGATCATGCGGTCGCCCGCCATCAGCAACCTCAGGACAGGCGCAACTGTCCCAATCGCCCGCTGTTATCTGCGAGAGCGATGTCAGAACCCGAACCTCAATCTGTGCCTGATCCATGTCCCCTCCGCGCTGCACCTTTATCTGTGATCGCGCGCGGCGGGATCAAGCGGGATGTTCGGCCAGATAGCCTTCGAAAGTCACATTATCGGCAACCCTGCGCGCCTCGGCCTCTTGTTCAGGCGAGCGCACCGTCCAGCACAGGATCGGCACACCTTGCGCCTTCAGCTCGGCGACCAGGGGTCGATCAAGATCAGAAGCTTCATGGCTGATGAAACTGGCACCAACACGGTCAAAATCCGGGATATTGCGCAGATGGTCGCAAATGGATTGCGGCAATAGCTCGACCTTTGGGTCGTAAGAGCCGGTAACGAGACCGCGCGGTAGATGTGGCGCAAGGCGCGCGAGTTCGGCAACCGCGTGTGGGTTGAATGACATTAGCGCGACCAGTCCGACATAGCCTTTCAGCGCACTTACTACATCAGCTTCCAACGCACCGACATCAGGTCCCATTGCCCCATCCTGATCCTTCAGCTCAATCAGAAGAGGCACCCGACCGGCGACCATGTTCAACACCTCTTCGAATGACGGGATATTCTCACCGTCGGAATGCAGCAGAGGCTGCGCCTGAGCCTGCGCCGCAGTGATTTGCTGAATAGGTCCCGCGCGTCCGGTCAGGCGAGTCATGTCATAGTCATGAAACACCATCGCACGGTTATCGCGCGTGCGCTGCAAATCAATTTCAATGCCATATCCCGCGTCTATCGCAGCACGAATAGCGGACCGGCTGTTCTCGGGCCGCTGGTCTGCAACGTCATGCAGCGCCCGATGTGCAATCGGGCGCTTCAGAAACTCAAGGGGCAGCGAAGGTGTCATTGAACCTCGAAGATGCCTTCGATTTCGACTGCAACGCCCAGCGGCAGCGACACTGCGCTGACGGCCGAACGCGAGTGACGACCAGCCTCACCCAGCGCCTCAACCAGAAAATCAGACGCGCCATTGATCACCTGGGGTTGTGCGGTGAAATCAGCGGTCGAGTTCACGAAACCAGTCAGTTTGATCACCCGCACCAGTTTGTCGATATCGCCGCCGCACGACGCTTTTACCTGAGCCAGCAGATTGATGGCGCAGACCTTGGCCGCAGCCGCACCTGCCTCAATATCCATGTCATCGCCCAGCTTGCCTGTGATCAGATCGTCCGCCTTGGAGATTTGGCCCGACACATAGACGATGTTGCCGATGCGCACGAACGGAACGTAGTTTGCTGCGGGCGCAGGCGCGTCCGGTAAATTGACACCCAAGCTGTCCAGTTTTGCCGCAATACTCATGTTGTTGATCCTCATCTCACAGTGATTCCGCGCGGACGCTAACCGGGAACGCAGGTTTCGGAAAGCGGGAAAGCGGTAATTTTCTCTAGGCCTGCGAACTGCGCGGGTGTCCTCCTGTTCAGGAAGTGTTGAATTCGTGTCACTTTACGACCTCCCACCTACTGAGGTAAACGCGAGTCGTTGTTTCATATTCCGCGCGAAACCTCTATGTGAGACGAATTGCGCACCTTGAGCGCAATGGCTGTATTGATTGAAAGCCCGGCACACCACCGGTATTTTTGGAGTAAAGAAGACAGTGCCAAGCTATATTCGCCTGAAGCACCTATTCATATTCGCCATCATGACGGTTCTGTCGGCATGCGCAACGCAGCCACAGGACGCTGCCGCGCGAGGTGAGATTTTCGACCCTTACGAAGGTGCCAACCGTGGCATTCACAAGTTCAATCTGGGCGTAGACCGGTTCCTGTTCCGTCCAGCCTCAAAAGGCTATGTGAAGATCGTGCCCGATCCGATGGTCACCAGCTTCAATCACTTTGCTGAAAACCTGACCATGCCAGGGCAGGCTCTGGATTATCTGTTGCAAGGCAATCTGAAACAATCGGGCAACGCGTTGCTGCGCTTTCTGATCAACTCGACCGTGGGTGGATTTGGCCTGTCCGCTCCCGCGGATGAATTGAACCTGCCGCCCGTCGACACTGATTTCGGAGAAACCTTGCATGTTTGGGGTGTCAGCGAGGGCGCCTACGTGGAACTTCCTTTCTATGGCCCGTCGACCGCGCGTGATGCTGTCGGCGTCGTATTCAATCTTTTCTCGAACCCAATTAACTTCTCTCCGGTGCGTCCGGTCGACAACATTGGTGTCTATGCCGAGGTTGTGCGGCGCATGGGGGATCGTGGACGGTTCTCGGATACGGTCGATTCAATTCTTTATGACAGTGCCGATAGTTACGCACAGGCACGTACGATCTATTTGCAAAATCGCCGCTTTGAACTGGCAAGGGATGATGAAGACGCCTATCTGGGTCTGTATGACGATCCCTACGCCAACACCGGGACCGACCCTGTCAGAGACCCCTATCTTGACCCGTATGAGGACCCCTATGCCGAATAACCTGTTGAACAGACGCCGATTTGTAGCCGCTGCCCTGACCGGGATGACAGTTGCCGCATTGCCTCTGCCCGCGTTTGCGCTGACCGAAGCGCAGGCCAAGCAACTGGTCAACAGCGTGGTGGCCGATATCACGCGTATCATCGACTCCGGCAAATCCGAAAACGCCATGCTACGCGATTTTCAGAAGATTTTCGTTCAATACGGTGATGTGCCGATCATGGCCCGCTATGCGTTGGGGGCGGATGCACGCACAGCGTCCTCCGCACAACTGCGCCAGTTCACCAAGGCGTTCGAGGGCTATATCTCGCGCAAATATGGCCGCCGGTTCCGCGAGTTCATCGGCGGTGAGGTCACCGTGCGCAACGCGCGCAAGATCAAAACCGGATACGAGGTCAGAACCTCAGTCAAACTACGCGGCTCGTCCCCGTTCGAAGTGACATTCTTAGTGTCCGACAAGTCTGGCCGTGGCAAGTTCTACAACATGTTCATCGAAGGCGTGAACCTGCTGCTGACCGAGCGCACTGAGATCGGTGCCATGCTGGATGCACGTGGCGGTGACCTAAATCGCCTGATCAAGGACCTGAAAAACACCGGCTGATCCTGATATCCGAAAACGAGCGTGCCGCCGATTAACACCGGCGGCACAGTCGCGATCCGTTGCCTGAATCCACGGAATCAATTCAGCCGTTCACCGGTTTCCTTGGCGAAATACGACACCTTGCTCATGTCGAAAGCCAGGTTCAACATCTGGCCCGCCTGCGCGCTGGTTTCGGCATGCAGGCGCGCTGTGACCTGCTTGCCCCCCAGTTCCGACACCACATAGGTGTCGGCCCCCGCAGGTTCGACCATATCGACCATGCAGGCCGCCTCTTGCACACCTGCCCCGGCGCGGAAACCGGCCTCGGCGATGTCTTCCGGGCGTAGACCGAGGATGACATCCTGCGGCAGTTCCGGTGCTCGCGCATCGGTTAAGACCAGCGTATCGCCGGTTTCTCGCGTGATCGAAATCTGCGTTCCCGAACCATTGTTCGATGCCTGTGCTGGGATCAGGTTCATCGCCGGAGAGCCCATAAAATCCGCAACGAAAAGGTTGGCCGGGTTATTGTAGATCTCGGCCGGCGTTCCGATCTGCTGCACGATCCCGCCTTTAAGTACGACGATCTTGGTCGCCAGCGTCATCGCTTCGATTTGGTCGTGGGTCACGTAAACGATCGAAGCGTCCAGCGTCTGGTGTAGCTTCTTGATCTCAGTCCGCATCTCGACCCGCAGCTTGGCATCAAGGTTCGACAGGGGTTCGTCAAACAGGAACAGCTTAGGATCACGCACCAGCGCCCGACCCATTGCGACCCGTTGACGCTGACCGCCCGACAATTGGCTTGGGCGGCGGTTGAGCAGCGGTTCGATCTGCAGCAGCGACGCGACCTCTTTCAGCTTGGCATCCTGAGTGGCCTGATCGACCCCACGCACTTTCATGCCGAAGGTGATGTTCTTGGCGACCGACATGGTCGGGTACAAAGCGTAGGACTGGAACACCATCGCGATGTCGCGGTCCTTTGGGCTGACATGAGTCATGTCGTTGCCGCCGATGGACAATGTGCCGCCGGTGATCTCCTCCAGCCCCGCGATGCAGTTCAGCAGGGTGGATTTACCGCAGCCTGAGGGGCCGACAAGCACCAGGAAATCGCCCGGTTCAATCGAGATGTTGATGTCTTTCAGAATTTCGACAGGGCCGTAATTCTTGTAGAGTTTGTTGATATCAAGGATGGGAGCCATGGGTCTTATCCCTTCACTGAGCCAGCGGTCAGGCCGCGGATGAAATACTTACCGGCAACGACATAGACGAGCAGCGTCGGCAGACCCGCGATGATCGCGGCGGCCATGTCGACGTTGTACTCTTTGACGCCGGTGGTGGAGTTTACGATGTTGTTGAGCGCCACAGTCACGGGCTGCGTGCCCGCCTGGCTGAATGACACGCCGAACAGGAAGTCGTTCCAGATCTGCGTGAACTGCCAGATGACGGTCACCACGATGATCGGCAGCGACAGCGGCAGGAAAATCGACCAGAAGATCCGCATGAACCCGGCCCCATCGACGCGCGCAGCCTTGGTCAACTCAGCCGGAATAGTGACATAGTAGTTGCGGAAGAACAGCGTGGTGAAGCCCAACCCATATATCACGTGGACAAAGATCAGACCCGGAATGGTTCCTGCGATTCCCATGATGCCCAGAAGGCGCGCCATGGGCAGCAGAACCACCTGGAACGGGATAAAGCAACCAAACAGCATCAGCGAGAAGATGATATTCGCGCCTTTGAACCGCCACTGCGCCACGACGTAGCCATTCAGCGCACCCAACAGGGTGGAGATCGCGACCGCAGGCACCGCGATCAGGACCGAGTTCCAGAAATAAGGCCGCAGACCTTCACACTGGATACCGGTACAGGCGCCAGACCATGCAGTTTTCCAAGCGTCAAAGCTGACTTCGCGTGGCAGTGAGATCAGCGAGCCTGTGCGTATTTCCTCAAGGCTCTTCAGCGATGTGGTCAACATCACGAACAGCGGCATCAGGTAATACAGCGCGAACAGGCCCAGCAGGACATAAAGCAACCAACGCAGGGCAATTTTGCCAGTGGCGCTTTGGGTACGGGTTTGGGTTTGGGGCATCGACAGATCAGTCATTTTTCGCCCTCAGCTCTGAGTAAAGATAGGGAACCACGATGGCAAAGACGACCAGCATCATGATCATTGCGGATGAAGCCGCCTGACCGATATCGCCGCGCGAAAACGCCATGGCGTACATATAAGTGGCAGGCAAATCAGTCGCGTAGCCCGGACCGCCACCCGTCAGGGCGATGACAAGGTCAAAGCTTTTGATCGCGAGATGCGCCAGTACGATGAAGGCCGAAAGGAAGATCGGGGCCATCGAGGGGATGATGATCGCAGTATAGATGCGCCATGTCGGGATGCCATCGACCTGCGCGGCCTTGATGATCTCTCCGTCCACTGACCGCAGACCGGCCAGGAACAGCGCCATGACGAAACCCGAGCTTTGCCAGATCGCGGCCATCACGATGGTGTAGATGGCGTAATCAGGGTTCACCAACCAATCGAACTCGAAGTTTGCGAAGCCCCAGCCCTGCACCATGGATTCTATGCCCAGACCCGGGTTCAGAATCCACTTCCACGCGGTACCGGTCACAATCATCGACAATGCCATCGGGTAGAGGTAGATCGTGCGGATGGCTCCTTCGACGCGGATTTTCTGATCCAGCAGGATGGCCAGCAACAGGCCCAGTACCATCGCGATGACGATGAACAGCGCGCCAAAGATATACAGGTTGTTGATCGCCGTATCCCAACGGGGCGAGTCAAACAGGCGTTCGTACTGAATGAAGCCCTTGATCTCGTATTTCGGCAGTAGTTTCGATCGGGTTAGCGACACCCATGCGGTCCATCCGATAAATCCGTAGACAAAGATCAATACGGCGATGAACGACGGTGCCAGCACCACCTTGGGCAGGTGGTTTTCCAGCCATTCGGACATTTTAGCCTCCGGGGAAAGATGCTCTGCCCCTCAGTATAGGGGGCAGAGCGTATTGGATCAGTAGCTGTTTGCTACCGCGTCCGCCAATTGCTGAACCGCGTCAGCCGAGGACATATCCGAGTTGAAATGTGCGGTCACAACATCGGTGATCGCACCGGACTGCGACCCGCGCAGCGCCATGCCATGGGCGTAAGACGGCAGCAGCGAACCTGCGGCAGATGTCGAACCCATGTCTTCGGCCGACAGGTTGGCACAGATGTCAAAATCTTCCAGACCAACATCGGTCCGCGCAGGGATCGAGCCTTTGTTCAGGTTGAACACTTTCTGGAAGTTCGGTGCAACGATCAGCTTGGCGAGCAGGTCCTGACCGGCTTTCTTGTCATCGCCTTCCACGTCAAACATGGCAAAGCTGTCGACGTTGTACAGATACCCGTCGCCGGGGGTCGAGGCGCACAGGAAATCTTCGCCGGGCTTTTTGCCCGCCGCCAGGAATTCACCCTTGGCCCAGTCACCCATGATCTGGAACGCGGCTTCGCCGTTCATCACCATCGCGGTTGCGAGGTTCCAGTCGCGGCCCGAGAAGTTCTCGTCCACGTATCCGCGCAGGGTACGCATCTGATCAAACGCCTGCACCATGGTGTCCGAGGTCAACGCTTCGGGGTCCAAGTCGACCAGTGCTTTCTGGTAGAATTCAGGTCCACCGACGCCCAGCACAACTGCTTCGAATACGGTGGCGTCCTGCCATGCCTGACCGCCATGAGCCAGCGGGATCACACCGGCGGCTTGCAGTTTTTCGGCAGCGGCATTGAATTCATCCCAAGTGCTGGGCATTTCGATACCGTTTGCAGCCAGAACGTCCGCGTTGGCCCAGATCCAGTCAACACGGTGAACGTTCACCGGAGCCGCGCACCAGGTCCCTTCACACTTCATGTGGCCCGCGATCGACGCAGGCAGGACATCAGCCCAGCCTTCTGCCTCCGCCACGGCCGAGATGTCTGCCAGAACACCTTCTTCATACCATTCCTGAATGGCGGGGCCTTTCAGCTGAACAGCTGTCGGCGCGTTACCGGCCAGAACACGTGCGCGAAGCGCAGTCATGGCCGCATCACCGCCGCCACCTGCGACCGGCATATCGGTCCATGTGCCACCGTTCGAGGCAAACTCCTCCTGCAGAACCGCGACCGATTTCGCTTCACCGCCGGATGTCCACCAGTGCAGAACTTCTGCCTGCGGTTCGGCCACTACCGACGACCCGGCCGCAATGGCAAAGGTCGACACAGTGACAAATGCAAAACGCTTCATATTTGTTCTCCTCCCTGAGAATTCGGTGCCACCCAATGGGCGGCGATGCCCGATATAGCGCTAACAGAATGCCGCATGGCAACGCAGAATGCAGAGCAATATCCTGACAAGGCGGAAATTTTCACCGCTTTTGTTACCGCGTGTTACTTTGGGCTTGAATCCGTTTCCATTCGTTACAATTGGCGGCGGCGGAGGAAGTTTGAGAGGAGGATTAGAGTGGGTATTCCCCGGCTCTTGGTGGTGGACGACGATTCTGAGATGCGTTCGATGATGACCCAGTTCTTTCAGCAGAACGGGTATATAGCGCTGCCCGCCAGTTCGGAAAGTGAAATACGCACGCATCTGACCTCGGGTCGGATCGACCTGATCTTGTTGGACGTGATGCTGGGCGATGAAAACGGCGTTGAGATCTGTGCCCGCTTGAGGGCCGAACAGGATGTGCCGATCATTCTGGTCTCGGCCCTGTCGGCAGATCACCAACGAATGGCGGGATATGAAGTTGGCGCGGATGACTACATTGCCAAGCCGTTCAACCCGCAGCTTCTGCTGGCCCGCGTCCGTGCTGTGATGCAGCGCGCGCAACGCACCCCTTCGCTGGCTTATCGCCGCCGTACCCGTACATTTCACTTTGCCGGCTGGGTCTTTGACGGCAAACGGGACGAGGTACATTCGCCCGACGGCTATTTAGTCTCGCTTTCACAGCGCGAGACCGCCCTGCTGAAAGTCTTGCTAGCAAATCCGCACATCCCGCTAACCCGGGATGAGATCGCCACCGCGCTTGATGTCACCGGCGAGGCTGACAAGCCCGAGGCGCAAGGCCGCGCCATCGATATGTTGGTTGGGCGACTACGCTCTAAAATCGAGGCTAATCCGAAAGAGCCTCAGATGCTGCGCACTGAGCGTGGGGTTGGGTACATATTTACCGCCGACATTTCGGTAGATGAGGACGCATGACATTGCGCCTGCGCAGTTTTGGTTGGGTCTGGACGCTGTCAGCCTTCGCTGCAGGGATGTTGGCAACCGTATTGTGGTTCACCTCTGCACAGGCCTGGAACCGTTTCCAAACTCAGGCATTTGTTGCGGGATTCACCGTATACGAGGATTTGCGGACGGGGATGGCACCGCCACCCGGCTTGCTGATCAATCCCTTGCCGGCCAAGGCCGCCGCACTTGCCGATAGGGGAGAATTCCAACAAATGCCGGGCTTTTCGGATCGCCGCTTTGTCACCAATCTGTCGATCCTGACCGACAGTTCAGCCCCTCTGAGTGGACGCGAACTGACGCTAGCGGTATTGTCTGATCGTCTGGTCTATCCGGTCTCGGATATCGTGTCGGGCAACGATCAGACCGGGCCCGAGAAGATGGGCAATCTGACGCGCCTGCTTGCGACCTATTGCAGCGAACCCATCCTGATCGCGCAATTCGGGCGCGGGGTTTGGCAGCAGGTCGATGGCACCGAAATCTGGGGCTGCAAAGCTGCGCCGATTGATCTGCGCCTGCCCGCGATATTGCTGGGAATAGTCGCGCTGGCCGCGTTGCTGACCTCGGTCGGGAATGTCTCAGACAGCTTCACGCGCTTTGCACAGGCACTTGGTGACCGCAAACGTCGCGGTGGGCCACAAAGTTATGATGCGGACGGGCCGGAAGAGCTGCGCGATATCGTGGCTGCGGTGAATGATCACCTTGAGGCTGAACGCGCGCAGCTAGAGAAACGCGCCATTGTGCTGTCGGGTGTTAGCCACGATCTGGGTACGCCGGCAACGCGTGTCCGGCTGCGTGCCGCCCTGATCGACGATGCCGAATTGCGCGAGAAGCTCGAAGCAGACGTGGATCAGATGACCGGCATGATCGAAAGTGTACTAACCTATACAAGGTCCGAGCTCAGCGTTGAAGAACCGCGGCAGATCTCGTTGACCTCACTGGTCGAGTCACTGGTCGCCGACTATCAGGATATGAACTTGCCCGTATCTTTGAAAGCAATTGAACCTGTGGCTGTCGAAGGTGCGCCGTCATTGTTCATGTCGCGCCGGGGGCACGGATCGCTGCCTGAGACACGGCGCATTCTGGTGATGGGTCGACCAATCTCGTTGAGGCGGGCGCTGTCAAATCTGATCGACAACGCCTTGAAATATGGGCGCCGGGCCGAGGTTGAGCTGGAAACCGATGCTCAATCCGCCACGATTATTGTCGAAGATAAAGGCACCGATTTGTCGGTTGATGATATCGAGGCATTGCTGGCCCCGTTCCAGCGTGGGTCAAACATCGGTTCGTCAGATGGCTTTGGGCTTGGCCTGACCATCGCACGCACCGTTGCCGAGCAACATGGCGGATCGCTGAGCTTTGAGGCCGGAGACCAAGGCTTGCGCGCTTGCCTGCAGATCACCCGGCAATAGATCAGGGCGAATAGCTGCGTACCAGCGCGCTTGCGATCAAAGCCCAACCATCTGCAATCACGAAAAATGCCAGTTTGAACGGCAGGGAAACCGTAGCCGGAGGCACCATCATCATACCCATCGACATCAGGACCGCCGCAACAACCAGATCGATGATCAGGAACGGTAAAAATATCAGAAACCCGATCTGAAATGCCCGTGCAATCTCCGACAGCATGAATGAAGGCATCAGAACGGACAGCGGTGCCTCGGATGACGGCTGCAAATCCGCGCCATCTGGTCGCAATGCTGCCATCGCCTGGAACGTATCGACATCCAAACGCGCCGCCATGAAGCTACGAAACGGCACCAACGCGCGTTCCAGCGCGGGCTCCACGTCTATTGTTTCCTCGACCAATGGCTGGATGCCGACTTCCCACGATTCGGTAAAAACCGGCTCCATGATGAAATAGGTCAGAAACAGCGCCAGACTGACAATCAGCATGTTGGGCGGCGATTGCTGCAACCCAATCCCTTGCCGCAGTATCGCCAATACAGTGATCAAAAACGGAAAACAGGTGATCATGATCGCCAGTCCCGGTGCCAGACTGAGCACCGTGATCAGTAGGATCAGCTGGATGGTCCGGGCCGAGATCGACCCGCCCTCACCCAGCGATAGCGACAATTCCTGCGCCGCGCCGCTGGTGGGAATCACCAGCAATAGCGACAGCCAGAACAGGTGGCGCATCATCCGATCCCGTTCTGCAGGTCAGAGATTTCGGTCAGCCGTACAGCCAGTTGCCCGGCCTGATCTCCTTCCATTTCCTCCAGCAGCCCACGCGCGACCAATTGGTCCCCGACATACAGGTCGACGGGGTCTTCAATGCGTTTGTCCAGCGTCAGAACAGCGTTTTCGCCCATGTTCAGCAGATCACGGATCAAAGGTCGCGCCCGACCAACCGAAACTGTGACTTCGATCGGAACCGCTTCGAACGGATTTGGCTTTTCGGATTTCGGAGCTTGGGGATCACTCATTTGACAGAGCCTCTTTTGCTTCAAATAGATAGGCGTCGAAAGATGCGGCAATGGACGCGAGCAACGCGGTACAATCCACCTCTCGATAGGCGGTGCCCACTTGCAAACGCGCCTGTCCCGGCTGCAGAGTTGGATCCTCGACGACTTGTGGCAACGGCGTGAGATCTTGTGGGAGAACCGCCTGAACCTGATCGGCGGCACCGTCCGGAACGGTAAGTAGCATCGGCTGTCCGATCTGTTCCCGGGCCATCTCACAAAGCTGTTCAGTCAATCTGGCGGGTAAACCCCGTTCGACGGTTTCGGGCAAAACCACCTGTATCAGGCTCTGAAACATCGGCTCCAGCGACAATGTCATCCGGGTTAACGCCTCCTGATAGGTAAACGACAGGTCTGCTAGCGCTGCAGACAAGTCAGAGCTGAGCTGCGCCCCACCCTGTTCCTGCGCCTCGACCGCATCTTCCCAACCGGCACCATAGCCTTGCTCAAAGGCCGCAAGGCGTTGTTCTTCCAATGCCTCTTCATCCAAGAGATGAACGGCGACACCTGCTGCTGGGGCGGTGAAATCCTCAAGGAGATGAGCGATAGACATTACACCTTCTCCTCACCTTCTTCAAGCCAGCTTCGCAGGATCTCAACCGTCTCTTCCTGTTTGTCACCGATCATGGCGCGCAATCGGTCGACGGGGTCTTCACCATGGGCGCTGGCTATTACCGGAACATTTGTCTGAGCGGCCTCAGGAAGTGATGTGAACTCTTGCGCATCACCATTTGCGATCTCTCCCGTCAGGTAAGTTGCAGGGTCCGCTTCCGGCGGTATGCCTGCCGGAAGCAACGCAGGTGCAGCAGATTTTGTCAAAATGGGTCGTATGACAAACAGACCCAAAACAAGGGATACCAGTGCCAAAACGAACATCTGAACCAGCGACATGGCATCAAGATGAATCTTCTGCCAGACCGACGACGACACCAATGTACCCTGCGGCTCAACAACAGGCAGATCAAGCGATTTCAGGGTAATGACGTCACCGCGTTCGGCATCATAACCTACGGCCGAGGAAACGAGTTCCTCCAACGCGCCAAGCTCTGGCTGCGGAATGGGTTCAAATCGTTCGACACCTTCCGCATCAACCGTTCGGGCACCGTTGACCAGCACTGCAACGGTCAGACGTTTGATGGCACCCGGCGCGCGGTGAACCTCAAGTTCGGTCTCAGAAACCTCATAATTCACCCGCTCGCGGGTCTGGGTGGCATTTGAATTGGATTCGTCCCCGCCAGCGCCATCCCCATCCGGCAGATTTGATGCCACGGTCACGTCTGCAGACTGATTTCGCGCACTGTCAGACCGTTCTTCAACATCCGTACTGATCGCTACGCGACCTTTAGGATCGAAGCGGCGTTCACGGATCGACTCGGTTTCGGTCACCGTATCCACGCTGACCTCGACCACGGCATTACCTGCCCCGACGCGTGCTTCGACAAGTCGAAGAACTTTTTCCCGCAACTGGCGTGCTTTATCGTCTGCAGTATCAGCGGCCACGGTTGATTCCTGCGCTCCGATCACAGCGCCGTTCGAATCGATTACGGTGACGTTTTCTGGTGCAAGCCCGCTGACTGCTGACGCCACCAGAAACCGGATCGCCTTGGCCTGATCTCCTGTGATCTGCGCACCCGATGGCACCAAATATACCGAAGCGGTCGGCGCAACACTACGTTGAAACGGGTTGGCCGAACCGTTGGCGATGTGTACGCGTGCCTGGCTGACATATGAGCTGCCGACAATCGTGCGGGCCAACTCGCCCTCTTTTGCCCGCCAATAAGCAGCGTCAAACATCTGCGACGTCGTGCCAAATCCACTGAGTGAGTCCAGCAACTCGTATCCGCGGTTGCCGTTTGCTGGCAGTCCTTCACTGGCCAGCGTCATGCGCAACTCATCCCGTTGCGAGCCCGGTACATAGATCGAACCACCCCGAATTTCATACGCAACACCGCGCTGATCCAGCGATCGCACGATATCACCCGCCGCACCGCTTTCGAGACCTGAATATAACAGCGTCATCGACGGTGCCGTCGCAATCCGTGACATCGCAAGCACGCCCAGAAACACCAGCACTACCGCACCGGCCACGAAAATTTGTTTGCGCTTGTCCAAACTTGCCCAGACAGTTCCGATCTGCTGCACACTCACCTCCGACTCACCGACATTCTGCTCGGCTCAACCCCTGTTTGGACGATTGCCCTTAACAATCGGTTAGTCCCTGCGGGGTTATGACAGATGCCGAACAGATTCATGAGGACGGCATGACCGACGCAACAGCTGACGAAGTGGAAACCCCTAAAAAATCAGGAAAAAAGGGCCTGATTCTTGGGATGATTCTGGCCTTGGCAGGCGGTGTTGGTGGCTATTTCATAACCGCCTCTGGCTTGCTGCCAATTGGTAGCGGTGCCGAAGCAAAAGAAGAAGATAGCAAAAGCAATGAAAAGCCAGCGACGGCGTTGCCAGACGTAAGCTTTGTTGATCTGCCGCCGGTGATCGTTTCGGTCAATGCAGGCGGCTCGCGGCATCTCAAGTTCCATGCACAACTCGAGGTGAACGCGGGCTACGCCGCCGAAGTTGAAAAGATGCAGCCGCGAATCATGGATGTGCTGAACAGTTATCTGCGCGCGGTCGAGCTGAACGACCTTGAAGATTCACTCGCCTTGGTGCGCATCCGTGGGCACCTGCTGCGACGTATAGGAATTGTCGTGGGTGACGGCCGTGTGCGCGACGTTCTGGTGACAGAATTTGTATTGAATTAGGAGGCGAAGGTGGAACTGATTGCCGATATTCTGCTGGTAGCAGGCGCGCTTGGGGCAGGACTGTACTGTTTCATTTTGGCGCGTCGTTTGCGTCGATTTACTGATCTTGAAAAGGGCGTGGGTGGTGCGGTTTCCGTTCTTTCGGCCCAAGCGGAAGAGCTGCGAAAATCGCTTGATTGCGCCCGTCAGTCTTCCGACGAGTCCGGGGTTGCCCTGCAGACTTTGACTGAACGGGCGGAGTCGGTAGCGCAGCACCTGGAACTGATGATGGCCTCAATGCACGATGTCGTACAGGAAGACCAACCAAGCCCTGAGCAGCCCGAAGAGCACGCGCAGGAAAAATCTGACCCCATATCCCTAAAACCCGTAACAAAGCCCGAGGGCTTGATGTTCTTTCGGCATGCTGCAACGTCAGGCGGGTCAGGCGGGTCAGGCCAATGATCCGTCAAAGAAAAAAGAATTCTGACCAGCGCCCGCGCGGGGGAGTTCTGACCGTCATCTCCTTGCTGATGATCGGGTCTGCCATCATTCGGATCGGGCTTGAGGCTGGGCCTGCGGTGGCGCGTGGGACTGATCCAGCATTGGCAGCGCAAATCAAGTCGGAGCGCATTGAGACCAGCGCTGCGGATCTGCAAGTTTTGCTAACAGAACTGCTAAGCCGCGAAGTCGAACTGAATCAGCGGGAGAGCATGATTGTCGACCGAGAACACGCGCTGGACATCGCAGATCAGGCTATTGAGACCCGGTTGGCCATGCTGCAGGAAGCCGAAGAGTCGCTGCGTGAGACCGTCGCTATTGCCGAAACAGCCGCCGAAAGCGACCTGACGCAACTGACTGACGTTTACCAAAGCATGAAACCAAAGGATGCCGCGGCCTTGTTCGAAACGATGGATGCAGTATTCGCCGCCGGATTTTTGTCACGCATGCCACCGGAGGCTGCCGCCAATGTGATGGCCGGTCTCAGCCCCGAGGCCGCCTATGGTATCAGCGTCATCATGGCTGGGCGCAACGCCCGCGCCCCACAGGAATAATGCTGATGGGCAACCATTTCTCCCACCTTAACGCCGGAGATCACTTATGATCGGACTCATCGGAATTGCTGTTATCTTCGTCATGGTTTTTGGCGGATATCTCGCCGCTGGCGGCAAGATGGCAATTATCATGAAGTCATTGCCGTATGAAATGATGATGATCGGAGGCGCCGCGATTGGTGCTTTTATGATCAGTAACGACATGGGTGGGGTCAAACACACCGCGAAAGATATTGGCAAAGTGTTCAAAGGCGCGAAGTGGAAGCCCGAAGATTATCGTGATCTGCTTTGCCTGTTGTTCTCGTTGATCCGGATCGCGCGCGCAAACCCGGTTGAGGCCGAGCAACACATCGAAGAGCCTGAAAACTCGTCGCTTTTCTCAGCTTATCCCAAGATCAAAGCCGACAAAGAAGCCGTGGATTTGATCTGCGACACCATGCGCTCAGCCGCGATGAACTATGACGACCCGCACCAAGTCGAAGAGGTGCTTGAAAAACGGATGGAGGCAAATTTCCATCATGCCATGCACTCGAGCCATGCCTTGCAAACCGTTGCCGACGGCCTGCCCGCCCTTGGTATCGTTGCTGCGGTTCTGGGCGTTATCAAAACCATGGGTTCGATCGACCAGCCGCCAGAGGTGCTGGGAAAACTCATCGGCGGAGCGTTGGTCGGCACTTTTCTGGGCGTTTTCCTCGCTTATGGTTTGGTCGGTCCATTTGCTGGCAAACTGAAAGCTGTGGTTGAAGAAGACAACCATTTTTATCAACTCATCAAGGAGGTTCTGGTCGCGAATCTGCACAATCACAACGCTGCGATGTGCATCGAGGTCGGACGCCAAAACACGCCAACCCACAACCGCCCCAATTTTTCAGAGCTTGAAGAGGCCTTGAAAGAAATCAAACAGGCGGTCGCATGATACGGGCTTTGACATTAATTTTATTGGCCCTTGGCACCAGTGTGTCAGCGCAGGTTCTGCGTGTTCGCTCGGGCGAACACGATGGATACACGCGTCTGGTGATACAAGTGCCCGCCGGCACCGATTGGGTTATGACTCCAAACGAACGCGGTGCTGATCTGAATATTGCTATCAAAGGCGCCACATTCGATACCGGAACCGTATTTGACCGGCTGACCAGCAAAAGACTTCAATCTCTAACTCAGGCTAGTTCAGGTGGAGCTCTGAAGATGGTCTTTGGATGTGAATGTGTCGCCACCGCATTTCTGCATCAACAAACTATGGTGGTCGTGGACATCTCGCCCGGTAAATTCATTCCGGTTGCAGTTCCGAAAATCGACGTGGTGACAGACCTTCACCCGGACATCGCAAAGCAAGCTCCGCCTCCAGTACAAATCCCTGCAACTGCGCTGGCGTTACCCTTGTTGCAAATGAGTCATCGAAACTTTGAGGACGAGCTGATATCCCGCATATTACAAAGCGCAGATCGTGAGGTTATTGACCTCACACTTGCTGGTGTTGGGCGCAGACAATCCGCTCGTTTTGGACCTTTAAGAACTTCAAGCGCACAAGCGCCCAACTTACGATTGTCTTCGGTTCTGGACGACGCCCGGGGTCTCGAAAATCTGGCACTTCCGGATTTCGATGCAAAATTTGAATGTATCACCGATGCTGAGATGGATTTCGACTCTTGGGCAGGCCCCGAACCATTTGTGGAGCAGGTAGCGCAACTGCGAACGGGGCTATTCCAGGAAATTGATCGACTCGATCAGGAAAAGGCCCTGAATCTGGCCAAGCTGTACACATATTATGGATTCGGAGCCGAAGCGCTGCAGGTGTTAGATCTGCTGCCAGGACCGACAGCAGAGCAACAACGTATTTCGGCGATGGCGTCTACTCTCGATGGTTTGACTGCGTCTGAACCGCACTCATTCGAAGGTCAACAAAGCTGCGAAAGCGCTGCAGCGCTATGGGCACTTCTGGCCGAGGAGAAATTGGCACCGGAGGCACAGCTGAACATAATCGAGCAAGCATTCAACCGGCTTCCCGAACACCTTAGGCGGCAACTCGGGTCGACTCTGGCAGACTTGCTGGCAACAACCGGGCGGCTGGAAGCAGCGCGGCGTATTTTGCGTTCGGTCGACAGAGTGATGACCGCTGAAACGGCCGACGTGACCCTGACCAAGGCCACGATCGCCGATGCCGAAGGCAATGCACATACCGCGAGTGCTCACTTGACTGAAGTCATAGCCACCCCAAGTGCTTCTAGGGAAGCGCCTCTGGCGCTGGCGCGTTTGATCGAAAAAAGATGGGCCGATCGGGGTTCGATACCACCCAAAGATCTCGATTTAGCGGCAGGTTACGCACGTGAATTCAGAAACTCTGAACTCGGGCCCATGATGGCGCGCACTCATGTGCTTGCGTTGTCGATGTCGCAGGAGTTCGATGGTGCCATGCATCATATCCAAAAAGCACCTGACGATAAGGATTGGCGCCGCACGCGAGATCAGGTGCTGCAACTGCTTGCTGAGCGGGCGGATGACATCACCTTCCTGCGCTACATATTCGGACTGAAGGAGAAAACTCGCATTAACCTGAGCCTGGATACGGCCACATCAGTGGCGCAAAGGTTGATCAATCTTGGATTTGCGAGCGCTGCCCGGGAATGGACAGACCCATTGGGCGATCAGAACCATGCTATCGAGCGTGCCCGGATTAGGGCACGTTCAGCTCTACTAAGCGACCATCCTCGCCAAGCTTTGCTGGAATTGTCTGAAGATCCCTCAGACGACGCGCGAGTATTGCGGGCTCAAGCTTTGGCGCGGGTGCAAAACTTCTACGCCGCGGCGGAATTGTTGAGAGAAACTGGTCAGATCGAGGCTGCCGACCGCCTATCCTGGTTGGCGGGCACGAATGAGATTGATGCCGAGGATTCGAATGTCTTCAGCGATCTAAATCGAATCAAAATATCGTTAGATCAACCGATTGAACGGCAATCTGACAAACCTCTGGCAGATGCCAAAACGCTTATTAAGGAGAGCGCCAATGCCCGCGCGCAAATTTCTGATATGCTTGAAATCGTGCAAACAGGCGGATTGAATTGATCGGACCCGCAGTGCCCAGTGGTTATGCTGTTTCAGAGTTGGTCATTCGCTTAACACCTTGGATCAGTCTCTAACATGGCGAATCTCGATCATTTATTTAATTCGGCGTGGCGCCGTATCAACGTGCGGGTGGGTCGTATATCAGGGCAGACAGATTGGAAAAGCTTGACCCGGGTTGGGTCAACTTCAATGTGGCCGCAAGGATCTGGGCGGCCCGATTGCGCCCCACAGCTGGCGCTGCAAATTCGGTGAATTTATCGGTGATCTCCTGTTTGCTCAGGGGATTTTCCTGACCACCGCGCGCGTTGATATCACCTGAATGATAAACAGATCCGTCCAAGGTTTCGATCTCGACATCTGCCCATCGTCCTGCTGGGAAACGGGCAGAGTGACGTGGGCTCTCTTTGACCTTAATCAGCTTTGTAATCTCTGCGACCGTTGGATCAGACAGGCCTTTGCCCAAGATATGTTCTACACCAATGCGACCGTGAACTGCCTGAACCGCTACAGCAAATGGCAACGAGTATTGAGCCTGTGAGGTAGTCAGAGGGTGGTCAGAATACAGACAAGCTGCTTCTTTAAAGCTGTTGATGCGGATGGCTGCGATCTGTTGATGTGTCAGCTTGTGTACCTGCATCAGCATCCGAACACCGTCGATTGATGCATGTGCCCAACGGCAGATTGGATAGGGTTTGATATATTGCTGCTCAACTTGCCAGACCCGGCCAAGATCGTCCCAGAATGGAACAGCCTCTTTCGCCTCGATCGTGATTGCAGGTGCTCCGGTAAATCCGCGCTCGGCCAGGATGGCAGATGACAGCCCCACCAGGGCACCCCAACCGGAACCGTCGTGCAACATTGTTGGATTTGCAATCTCGCGCATCATTTGGCTGCGTGGCCCGTGGAATTCCGCAATCCCCAACGCCTGTCGCAGTTGATCTGGGGCATGACGGCGTAAACGCGCCGCCAAAGCAGCCACGCCCAACGCATTCCAGGCACCGGAAGTGTGATAATCACTGACCGTTGCGTGTAGGGTCAGGCCAGCCCGACCCGCGATTTCATACCCGATGATCATAGCCGCCAGAGCCTCACGACCCGACAGATCCGGGCATTGTTCGGCCAACGCAGCAAGCGCCGGAACAATGGCAACTCCGATGTGGCCTTTGACGGGATTGAACCCGTCATGGGCATCCAGATTATCGGTTTGGCTGGCAGTTGCATAAGCTGCACCTGCAAGACTGGCGCGCCGCCCGTCGAACAGCAACCGAGCGCTAAAATCAGGCTCTGAACTTGCAAAAAGCAACGCTGCTGTATCCCGGGCGATCCCACCGGCCTGCATCGATCCTGCAGCGATCAGAACACCCATCGTATCCAGCAACAAATACGCAGCTGTCTCGCGGGCTGTGTCGGGAATGTCTTCGGCGGTACAGTTCAGAGCAAACTCGGCAACCCGGTCAAAAACGTTGGTCATTTCACTGGCTCCGCAACGGTTTTCGTATCGCGTAATCTGTTTCCGGCGGGGTCGAACGGCGGCTTTGAAAGGAATTTGGCTTTGTGTGGTTTTCCGAGGATGAAGATGTCGACCGTGTCGCCAGGTTTTGCGGCTTTGGGGTTGGCGTAGCCCAGGGCCAGGGATTTGCCGACCGTATACCCATATGCGCCTGAAGTTACCCGGCCAACCGGGGTACCGTCGGGGGTGAAGATCGGTTCACCGCCAGTGGCGTCGGCTTCGTCCGCATCGACCTCGAATATCGAGAGTACCTCGCGCGGGGCGTTATCCTTGACCCGTAGATAAGCATCTTTGTGCAGAAATTCTTTGTCCAACTTGATCAGACCTGACAGGCCAACCTCTTGTGGCCAGTATTCCTGAGAATACTCTCGCCCCCACGAGCCATACCCCTTTTCGATGCGCAACGATCCCAACGCGCGACCGCCAACCGGGCCACCGCCTAGGTCTTTTGCAGCCTCTAATAGCGCTGAATAGAGGCTGGTTTGATCTGATTCCGCGCAATGCAGCTCCCACCCCAGATCGCCAGTAAAGCTGACACGGATGGCCAGGCAAGCGATACCGGCCACCTTGATTGTGCGCGAGCGCATAAAGCGGAACGTGTCGTTTGAAAGGTTCGCATTGGTCAGACGCTGTAACAATTCGCGCGACTTGGGCCCAGCCACGTTGAAGCCTGCGATGCGATCGGTGGCGACCTCGAACGTGGTGCCTTCGGGCAAGTCGATCATGTTGAAAAACCGCTGATGATAACGCTCGGCCATACCCGAGCCGATCATCATATATTCTTCATCAGCTATCTTGGTGATGGTAAAGTCACCAGCCACGCCACCGCGAACCGAAATCAGGGGCGTCAGACACGAACGACCAACCTCGGCCGGGACCTTGTTGGCCACCAGACGATCCAGCCAGTCATAAGCACCTGGACCTTTCACGACGTAATTGGCGAAGTTGGAGATGTCGATCACACCCACATGATCGCGCAGCATCTGCACCTCGCGGCCCACCGGTTCCCACCAGTTCTGACGAGTGAACCCATTGGTTTCCTGCAAACCGGGCTGATCTGCAAACCACAGCGGATGTTCCCAGCCGCAGTTCAAGCCAAAGACCGCACCCATATCCTTTTGCATTTCATAGGTGAGGCGGACACGCGCGGGGCGTCCCGCGCTGCGCTCCTCATTGGGGAAATGGATGGCGAAACGGTGAGTATATACATCCTCAACCCGCGCCTTGGTAAAGGCCTTGTCGGCCCAGTCACCGAACCGAGCTAGATCCCAGGCGAACATGTCGTATTGCGGCTCGCCTTCTATCATCCATTGCGCAGACAGCAGACCCAGCCCGCCCGATTGCGAGAAGCCGGGAATGATGCCGGTGCAGCAGAAATAGTTCTGCAGCTCGGGCACGGGGCCCCAGATTGCGTTTGAATCAGGAGACCAGATCATCGGCCCGTTGATCACCCGTTTGACACCCGCCGTGGCAGCGACCGGTACCCGTTCTGTGGCGCGGATGACATTTTCCATGATCCGGTCCAGATCGTCTGGGAACAGGTCATGGGCAAAATCCAGCGGCGTGCCGCTTTCGGCCCAAAACCGCATGTCTTTCTCGTAGGCGCCGATCAGAAGGCCGTTGCCTTCCTGGCGGAAGTAATATTCTCCATCCCGGTCAGCGATCGACGGTAGGCGGCGCCCCAGATTAGCCACTTCGTCGATGGCTTCAGTGACGAAATACTGATGCTCGGTCGGTTGCAGTGGCAGTTCGATGCCCGCCATTGCAGCCACTTCGCGCCCCCACAGGCCCCCCGCATTCACAACCCATCGAGTGTGAATGTCCCCCTTATCCGTGCGCACGATCCAAGAGCCATCGGATTGCTGTTCAGTCCCTATTACAGGGCAAAACCGCTCAATTGTGGCCCCCATTGCCCGCGCACCCGCAGCGTAGGCGTGGGTAACCCCGGACGGATCGACATTGCCGCCATCGGGTTCGAACATGATGCAACGGATGTCGTCAAACTGCGCCAACGGGTGAAGTTCACTCGCCTGTTCGCGGCTGATCTCATAAAAGTTCAAACCGTAGAACCGGGCTTTTGCCTCCTGCAGACGTAGCTGATGTTCGCGATCTTCGGTTTGCGCCAGATACAACGAACCAGATTGGAAAACCCCGCAGCCCTGCCCGGTTTCCTTCTCCAGCTCTTTGTACAGGTTCATCGTATAGTGCTGGATGCGGGTGATGTTGTTGTTGTCATGCAGGCCGTGGATGTTCGCTGCCGCATGCCAAGTCGAGCCCGAGGTCAGCTCATCGCGTTCCAACAGAACCACGTCGGTCCAACCAAGCTTGGCCAAATGATAGAGGATTGAGCAGCCAACCAATCCTCCTCCGATCACGACGGCCTGAGCGTGGGTCTTCATGGTCTGATCTCCTGTCTGCGAACCTAGTGCTCTCAGGAAAGTCAGCCACAGCCATATGTCAGGTTATGCTCTGTTCCCGACGCGAAATGTCGGGAACAGAACCTGAATGACCGGTTTTGATCAATAAGGGGCCTCGACATCGTTCATCGAAACGTAAACTGTCTTCATCTCGCTGAAGTGATTGATCGCCAGTTTCGAGTTCTCGCGCCCCACGCCCGACATCTTGGACCCACCGAACGGAGCCTCAACCGGGGCGAGGTTATAGGTGTTGATATAGCAAGTGCCAGCTTCGAACCCCGCCACAATTCTATGGGCGCGGGTCAGGTCATTGGTGAAGACACCGGCAGCCAGACCGAATTCGGTATCATTGGCACGCGCCAGCACCTCTTCTTCGGTTTCAAAATCCAGCACCGACATCACAGGTCCAAAAATCTCTTCTCGTGCGATTGTCATATCGTCGGTGACGTCGGCAAAAACTGTGGGCTGCATGTAGAACCCGTCACCTGCGATCCTGACGCCGCCGTAGACCAACCTCGCACCCTCGGCTTTACCTTTTTCGACATAGCCCAGCGCAATATTCATCTGGTTTTCGCTGACCATCGGGCCAAAATTGACCTCCTCATCCAGCGGATCACCAATTTTCGCGGTGGCCAGACGATCGGACAAACGCGAAAGAAATGCTTCCTTGATACCCTTTTGTACAAAGACGCGCGTGCCGTTGGAACAAACCTGCCCCGAAGAATAGAAATTGCCCAAGATCGCACCCGAGACCGCATTGTCGAGATCTGCATCATCGAAAACGATCATCGGGGACTTCCCGCCCAGCTCCATGGTGACGTGTTTCATGCCATCGGCTGCCGCCGCATAGACTTTGCGGCCTGTTGGAACCGACCCTGTCAACGAGACCTTGGCTACGCGCGGATCGGTAACCAGGCTGGCCCCGACATCTCCATAGCCTTGCACCACGTTGTAGATACCTTTTGGCGCGCCCGCCTCGATCAAGATTTCGGCCACCTGTAAGGCCGACAGAGGCGTGGTCTCGGACGGTTTGAAAACCATCGCATTGCCACAAGCCAGCGCTGGGGCACCTTTCCAACAGGCGATCTGGGTCGGGTAGTTCCATGCGCCAATGCCGACACAGACACCCAATGCCTCGCGGATCGTATAAACGAAATCCCCACCCCCTAGTGGGATATGTTCGCCGGTCAGAGACGCTGCCAAGCTACCGAAATATTCCAAAGCATCTGCGCCGCTGGTCGCGTCCGCCACAAGTGTTTCCTGCAGTGGTTTGCCGGTGTCGTGGGTTTCGAGAATAGAAAGCGCCCGATTGCGATCCCGCATGATGTCTGACGCACGCCGTAGGACCCGGCCCCGTTCCGTGCCCGACATGGCGGCCCAGCTTGCCTGAGCCGATTTTGCACTGTTTAGAGCCTGTTCTACGATTTCAGGTGTTGCAGAATGCAACCGCGCGATAACTTCACCGGTGGCTGGATAGATAACGTCGATTGGGGTGCCTCTGGTATCTTCAACATATTCGCCGTTGATGAAATGGCTGGCCTTGGGCTGAAATTTCATGCCGAATCCTTCTCTTTTCGGATCACCCCTGTGCAAGGGGAGGTGTGTGTTGCCGACAGAATTAGCTTTCATTGATTGACCAGTCAATAAATCCAGTGATTGGCAGGTTCTCGCCGAATCCAAATGGCCTTCTCTTGAAATGAAAGGCTAATGTTCTATTTATGTTCTACACAGTCAGAGGATAACCCCGATGGCCCAGAACATGCGAAAAGCCGCACTTGGCGGCACGTCAAACGATTATCACCTGTTGCCTGTGACAGATCGGCAGATGCGCTATGCCCGCGCGATTGCACAAAAGTCCGCGCTTGAGATTCCTGTCGAAGCGCAACACGACCGTAAATCACTATCAGACTGGATATCGGCCCATAAGCCGCATGACCCGTCGCCTTTCGCAAACTACCCAACGGGCAAGCAGGTTGCGTTTGCGGAGCGTATTTCGCGCACTAAACAGCGTCCGATCCCATCCGAGTGTTTCCGCGACAGACAATTGATGTCTCGATGGATCGATCACAACAAATAAGCTGGTCTACTTGCTATGGCTGCGCGCGTATAGCGCCACGGCTGCGGCTACAAACATGCCCAACAGGATATAGCCCGTAACCGCCTCGGCCACGGCCAACCCACGGCATAGGCCTGTTGGGGACATGTCGCCATATCCGACCGTGGTGAAGGTAACGTACGAAAAATACAGAATATCTGCCGGTCCTTTGGCGCCGACAACACAATGATCCTCATAGCCAAAGGCACCGTAGACCGCGGCAAATAGGAACGGCACGACCTGAATGAAGGACACCCCCATCAAAAACAGTATCCTGCGCGGGGATTTCACCTGGGTTATGTAGTAGTAGGATTGAGAAACCATCCAGACCACTAGCCCAACCGATGCAATCGTACCGATCGTGTCACCTGCGGTGGTTTCATTCAGACGCGACAAACCGTACCAAGCGAGGAAACTAGCCAGAACCAACCCTAAGGCTGCCAATAGGGTGGATTTCCATTCTTCCAGGGTTCTGGGTTCGTGAGTCACATTCCGCTCCATCAGGCAGGCCCAAAGGCATCATCCGTTTTTCGACATAGCCTGCAAGATGAATTCAATCTGACCCCAGATGTTCCTCACCTCGCGTGCGGGCCAGCTGGATTTGTCTCTGCCGTTCGCGAAACCGTGCCTTGTCCTGTTGGGACGTCTCATCGACACACCGGTGGCAAGAGACACCATGTTCGTATTCAGGGCGCTTTACATCTTCAGGCAGGATTGGGCGGCGGCAGCCATGGCAAAGCTTGTGTGGGCCTTCGACCAGCCCATGACCAACTGAAACGCGATTGTCGAAGACAAAACACTCACCCTGCCACGTGCTGTCTTCGCGTGGCATCTCCTCGAGATAGCGCAAGATGCCACCTTTCAGGTGGTAGACATCCTCGACGCCCTGTCCCAGCAGATAATTAGTGGACTTCTCACATCGAATTCCGCCGGTGCAGAACATGGCGACACGCTTGTTGTGAAATCTCTCTTTGTTTTCTTCCCACCAAGCTGGGAAATCGCGGAAACTTGCCGTGTTTGGATCTATTGCGCCTTCGAACGTGCCGATTGCAACTTCATAGTCATTGCGCGTATCGATCACCACCACATCGTCCGAGCGGATCAGATCGTTCCAGTCCTCGGGCTCAACATAGTTTCCGACACTGGCACGTGGGTCGACATCGGGCTGCCCCATCGTCACGATCTCTTTTTTCAGACGCACCTTCATCTTACCAAATGGTGGGTGGTCCGCGGTTGCCTCTTTCCATTCCAGATTGTTGCAACCCGGAAGCGCGCGGATATGCGCCAGCACCGCATCAATCCCAGCGCGGGGGCCGGCTATGGTGCCGTTAATCCCCTCTTGCGCCAGCAACAGGGTACCTTTGACCGATTGCGCTCGGCAAAGCTCGTGCAAGGCAGGGCGCAACGCGTCAGGATCAGGGAAGCGTGTGAAATGGTATAGGGCAGCGATTGTGTACATGTGCGCGATCTAATGCGCCTGATGAAAACACACAAGAGACAGCATTGACGATCCCTGCTGCGCGCCATACCGATTATGTAACTGAAGGAGACCAACATGTCCCACGCGCTGCTCGTTATCGATGTTCAGAATGATTTCTGCCCGGGAGGTGCACTCGCCGTTGCGGGTGGCGATGAAATCGTCGCTCCGATCAACGCGATCATGGACGATTTCGATGCGGTGATCCTGACGCAAGATTGGCATCCGGCGGGGCATTCGTCTTTCGCCAGCTCACATGACGACAAATCCCTGTTCGAAATGATCCAGATGCCCTACGGCGCACAAGTCCTGTGGCCTGATCACTGCGTTCAAGGCTCGGATGGCGCGGCCTTTCACCCGGACCTGCGTACCGATGGCGACCTGATCATCCGAAAAGGCTTTCGCCGCGACATCGACAGTTATTCGGCATTCTTCGAAAATGATCATTCCACTCCGACTGGTCTGAAAGGCTATCTTGAGACGCGCGGGATCGAACAGTTGACGATGGTTGGACTGGCGACAGATTTCTGCGTCCATTATTCGGCGGTAGATGCGGCACATCTTGGATTTGACGTTACTATCAGAACCGGTCTGTGCCGTGCGATAGATATGGATGGATCATTATCAGCCGCCGAGAAATCAATGCGCGAAGCGGGTGTCAACTTGGCCTGAGGATCAATTCGCTGCGCCGTACTCCGCCAGGAGCTTCAGCAACACAAACAAAATCACAGCCAGCCCCAACGCAAATCCCAATCGCCCAACCAGGGTGCGCCGTTCCGGTCGTACCGACTCGGGGCTTTGGGCTTGTAAAGGTCGCGCAGGTGCCGGGCGGAGAACATGACCGGGCTTAGCTGCTCTGATGTGCGCCAGGAAGTGATGAAAATCAAACTCGCCGCAATATTCGCCCTGAACACCCATGTTCCGAATGTTTGCAAAAAGCCGTTTCAGAATTACGACGCGATTCTCGGAATCCTCGGGCCGGTAATATCCGGTGGACCGGTTGTCACTCACCGTATCCAGACTGAAGCCAGATTCCAGAAATATGCGACGTATTTTAGGTGAAGCCGCCCGCAAGGCATCTGCAGTCTTGATATTCCTGAACTGCGCGCGCACCGGGGGTCGCCCTGTTACCGCTGTGTGTCCATGTTCCGGATCAACCTCATCCGGAGCAATCGCTACTATGTCAAAGTCGTACTCGAGACTCATTCACCAAATTCAACCTCTCAACCATCCCCACCCCCTCACTAAAGCGTGAGGGATACTCACAATATGCCCGCAATGTGACTTGTCATGGGCATTGTTACCAATCCAGCGACTCTTGCCAATCAGCGCGCTGATTGATCTAACAACGGAAATCGCAGGAGGTCCCCATGGTCGACATCGCGACGCGGGTCTACAATCACAAATGGAAAATCGACCCAATTGTGCGGTCATTAATAGACACAGACTTCTACAAACTGCTGATGTGCCAGTCAGTGTTTCGTAATAAGCCCCAAACAGACGTGGTTTTTTCGCTCATTAACCGGTCGAATCACATTCCATTGGCCAAATTGATCGATGAAGGTGAGTTGCGTGAACAGCTGGATCATATCCGTTCCCTCAGTCTCAGCCGGGGCGAAAGCACCTGGCTGCGCGGCAATACGTTCTATGGCAAACGGCAGATGTTCCGCCCTGATTTCATGGAGTGGTTCGAAAATCTGCGTCTGCCGCCTTATCATCTGGAACGCAAAGGCGATCAGTATGAACTGACCTTCGAAGGCAAGTGGCACGAGGTCATGTTGTGGGAAATCCCAGCATTGGCTGTGCTGATGGAGCTCCGCTCGCGCGCAGTTCTAAACGGGATGCGCCGGTTCGAGCTTCAGGTGCTGTATGCCCGCGCAATGACACGCGTTTGGGAAAAAATCGCCCAGCTTCGCAACATTGAGGGGCTGGGAATTGCGGATTTCGGTACACGACGGCGGCATTCGTTTCTGTGGCAGGACTGGTGCGTGCAGGCGATGATCGAAGGTTTGGGACCATCCTTCACCGGTACGTCCAACTGCCTGATTGCAATGCGCCGCGAAGTAGAGGCTATCGGCACCAATGCACATGAATTACCAATGGTCTATTCGGCTCTGGCTGAAGATAACGCTGCGCTCGCCCAAGCGCCATATGATGTGCTTAGCGACTGGCATGAAGAACATGACGGTAATCTGCGTATTATTCTACCTGATACCTATGGCACCAAAGGGTTTTTGGACCGCGCTCCCGACTGGCTGGCAGGCTGGACAGGAATACGTATCGACAGCGGCGATCCTGCAACCGGTGCCGAGATTGCAATTGATTGGTGGAAATCTCGAGATGAAGACCCCACTCAGAAACGCATTATATTCTCGGACGGATTGGACGTGGACAAGATTCGCGAGCTGCACGCCCAGTTTGCTGATCAGACTAACGTATCGTTTGGCTGGGGCACTCTGCTGACCAACGATTTTCGCGGGCTTGTTCCAAATGACGCGCTGGCCCCCTTCTCGTTGGTCTGTAAGGCAGTGTCCGCCAATGGCAGACCAACCGTGAAGCTGTCTGACAACCCGGAAAAGGCAATGGGGCCAACAGATCAGATTGAGCGGTACAAGCGGGTTTTTGGCGTCGGAGCGCAGAAAGCGATCGAGGTGATCGTTTAGCCGTGATAGGCGGCAACCGTCTTGAGCTGTGAGAACCCGTACAGCGCCTCGAAGCCTTTTTCGCGGCCGTGGCCGGATTTACCGACACCTCCAAAAGGCAGCTCAACACCGCCACCCGCACCATAGTTGTTGATGAAGACTTGCCCCGACTGCAGCCCCTTGGCCAGTCGCATCTGGCGTGCCCCATCCCGCGTCCAGACGCTGGCGACAAGGCCATAGTCGGTGCTATTCGCTATGCTTAGAGCCTCTTCCGCAGTTTCAAACGGTATCAAAACCTGAACCGGGCCAAATATTTCATCGCGCGCAAGCACATGGTCCGGAGGGACGTCAGCAAAGAGTGTGGGCAGGACATAAGCCCCATTTTCTGGGGCGTTCTCCACGATTTGCCCCTGTCCGGCGACGGTCAAATCTGCGCCCTTCTCAAGAAAACCGTTTACGATCTGTTTTTGCCGTTCCGAGATCAACGGCCCGACGCGCGGATCGTTCATCGCCGGTCCCACGGATAGCTCGCTATATGCCTCCGACATACGGGACTTGATCTGTTGATAAACGCCCCGCTGAACCAGAATGCGAGACGAGGCCGAGCAGGTTTGGCCCGCATTCTGAATGCCCGCATTCACCAGAAACGGAAGGGCCGCATCCAGATCGGCATCATCGAAGACCAGTTGCGGAGACTTGCCGCCCAATTCCAGCGTCACCGGCACCACGTTCCTTCCCGCCGCTTGCTGCACTAACGCGCCCGTCGCGACCGAACCTGTGAATGAGATGTGATCCACACCCGGATGCGCCGAAAGGGCCTCGCCCGCCTCGCCTCCCAGTCCGGGCACCACATTCAAGGCCCCGGGCGGCAAGCCCGCTTGAATAGCCAGATGAGCGAAGGCCAACGCGGTCAGGCAGGCTTCTTCCGCCGGTTTCAGAACGCAGGCGTTGCCCATCGCCAGCGCCGCCCCGACCGAGCGGCCAATGATCTGCATCGGATAGTTCCACGGCACGATATGGCCGGTCACACCATGCGGTTCACGAAGCGTATAGACCGTATAGCCATCAAGATAGGGAATGGTCTCGCCCATCACTTTATCAGCAGCACCGCCGTAAAACTCGCAATACCGCGCCAAGGCAACGGCATCCGCCCGCGCCTGGGTCAGCGGTTTGCCGACATCCATCGCCTCAAGCTGTGCCAGATCATCGACCCGTTCCAGAACCAGTTGCCCCAACCGGGTGAGAACACGCCCCCTTTCCAGCGCGGTCATGCGACCCCATTCATCATCGCGCGCAGATCGGGCGGCCTGCACCGCAGAATCTATATCGCGTTCGTTACCCCTTGCGATCTGGCAGATTTCAGAACCGTCCGAGGGATTAACAAGCGTCAAGCATTGCCCTGACGCAGGTTTTTTCCATTCACCACCAATCAGACACAGGCTGGGATCGAACCAGAGGGGGTTAGACATCAGAAACTCCTAAAGTAGGCTCTAATAAGGCGCTTATGGATCATGCAGCCCCCTGTCCGATCTCTGGCAGACTGGGCGCTGCATCGATTAGCGTTCGCGTGGAGGGGTGCTGTGGCTGGGTAAAGACCTGCTCGGTTTCACCCTGCTCGACAATCTTGCCGGCCTGCATCACCAGCACGCGGTCGGTGATCGTGCGAACCACACTCAGATCATGGCTGATGAACAGATAGGTCAGATCGTAGGTCTCACAAAGCTCGACCAGAAGATCGAGGATCTGGGCGCGTACCGAGACATCGAGGGCCGAGACAGCCTCATCGAACAGGATCAGCTCGGGCTGGATGATCAGCGCACGGGCGATGGCGATCCGTTGGCGTTGCCCGCCCGAAAACTCGTGGATATACCTGCTTGAGTCATCCGGGCTGAGGCCAACCGCAGTAAGCAGTTCGGCAATGCGATCCTGCCGTTCGGACCCGGTTGGCGGGGTTTCGAGCAGGTGAAATGGTTCGGTGATCAGGCGCGCAACCCTGTGGCGCGGATTGAAACTGCCGTAGGGGTCCTGAAACACCACCTGCATCTTGCGACGTACTGCCAGATTGGGTTTATGGCCTGTAAATACAGGCTGACCATCCAGAGATATTCGGCCTTGTTGCACCTCTTCGAGACCCAATATAGCCCGTGTTAGGGTCGATTTTCCGCAGCCGGACTCACCAACCAACCCCAATCGTTCCCCTCGGTTCAGCGTAAAGCTAACCTGATCGACGGCCCGGTGATGGCCAGGTGCATCGAACAAGCGCTTTCTGGGCAGGCGGTAATCGCGCACAACATTCTCGACTTCCAGCAATGGCCGTGGCTCTGGGGCTACCGGCAGGTTGACCTGATGCCCCGAAGCCTCGAACAGCATGCGGGTATAGGGGTGTTGCATATGGCGTAGCAGATGTTCGGTTGCGCCGGTTTCGACCACCTCGCCATGCCGCATAACCACGATCTGATCCGCCATGCCAGCAACCACTGCCAAATCATGGGTGATCATCAGCAGCCCCATGCCGTATTCCGTCACCAGCCCTTTGAGCAAGTCGAGGATTTGTGCCTGCGTCGTCACGTCCAGCGCCGTTGTCGGCTCATCTGCGATCAGTAGCCGGGGGCGCAACGCAATCGCCATGGCGATAACCACACGCTGACGCTGTCCACCCGACAGCTCGTGCGGAAAGCGTGTCATAGGGAACCGGTCGGTGGGCAATCCGACCCGCGCCAAAACCTCTTCGGCTCGTGCGCGCGCCTGGGCGGGGGGCACGGCCCTGTGGATCAGGATGGTCTCCATCACCTGATCGCCGATGGTTTTCACAGGGTTTAGGGCGGTCATCGGTTCTTGGAACACCATTCCGATCGCGGCACCCCGCAGGGCGCACATCTCTGCTTCTGACTGATTCAGCAGGTTCTGACCGTCAAGCTGCAGCAGCCCTTCCGCATCGGCCCCGTTGGGTAGCAACTGCATCACGGCAAGGGCGGTCATAGACTTGCCTGAACCGCTCTCGCCCGTCACAGCCACAATCTTCCCCGGCGCAAGTGATAGGTTGATCCGTTTCAGGATTTGAGTGCCGTGAATGGTTAGCGAAAGGTCCTTGATCTCAAGTAAGCTCATGCGCGGGCCACCCGTATCCGAGGGTCTAACCAGTCGCGCAAGCCATCACCCAGAAGGTTCAGACCTAGAACCGTCACGATGATCGCCAAACCTGGAATCAGAGCCAAATGCGGGGCAAAACTGACCATTGTTTGCGCGTCGGCCAGCATTCTGCCCCAGCTTGGTGTGGGCGGTTGCGCGCCCAGGCCGACATAAGACAGCCCGGCCTCGGCCAGAATACCCAGAGAGAATTGAATCGTTCCCTGAACGATCAGCAGATTGGCGACATTGGGCAGGATGTGTTCAGCCGATATGCGTGCCGCCCCTTTGCCTGACACGCGGGCGGCGAGGATGAACTCGCGCTCCCACAGCGACAGGGCCGCACCTCGGGTGATGCGCGCAAAGACAGGGATGTTGAAGATACCAATGGCGATGATCGCGTTGATGGCCCCGGCACCAAAGACAGCGGTGATCAGAATGGCGATGACAAGAGAGGGAAATGCAAAGACCAGATCATTGCCGCGCATGATGACTTCGTCCAGCCACGATCCTTTGCGCGCGGCAGCGGTCAGGCCCAAGGGGACGCCCAGCGCCATGCCGATCCCGACGGCCACCAACGCCACCGCAATCGAGGTACGCGCGCCGACCATGATCATCGAGAACATGTCGCGCCCGAAATGATCGGTGCCGAACCAGTGTTGTGTGTTTGGCGGTTGCAGCTTGGCCGGAATATTGAGCGCGGCATGGTCATATGGCGTCCAGACAAACGATACGAGCGCTGCCAAAAGCACCAGTGAGGACAGCGCGGCACCGAGGATTAGGTTGCGGCTCATGTCCTGCTCCTCAGTCTTGGATCGACAGCGGCATAGGCCAAATCGACCAAAAAGTTCACCATGATGACGGCGAAGACCAGCAACATGACGACCGATTCCACTACGATCAGGTCACGTGCAGAAATCGCCTGAAACACCAGCCGTCCGAGGCCTGGCAGATAGAAAACCTGTTCGATGATGATTGAGCCTGCCAGCAGGAAGGAAAATTGGAGCCCGATGATCGTCAGCACAGGAATCAGAGCATTCCGCACCCCGTGTCGCCACAGTGCCTGACGGCGTGACAGGCCCTTGGCGCGGGCAGTACGCATAAAATCCTCGGCCAGAATGTCCAGCAATGCCGATCGCATGACCCGCGCAAGAATAGCCGCCTGCGGCAGGGCTAGGGCGATCGCAGGCAGGGTCAGAGAATGCAGGCCGGTCCAGAAGCCGTTTTCCCAACCCGCGAACCCGCCGGCATTGAACCAGCGCAGATTGATCGCAAAGATCAGCACCAGCATCATTGCAAACCAGAAGTTCGGCACTGCTATCCCGAGTTGCGTTGCGCCCATTACAGCCAAGTCACCCGGTTTGCCACGCCGTGCCGCTGCATAGATACCAGCGGGAAACGCAATAAGCGTGGACAGGGTCAGTGCGTACAACGCCAGCGGCAACGACACCCATAGTCGATCCGTAATCATCTGCGACACCGGCGTGCGATAAGTGTAGGATGTGCCGAAATCCCCAACCAGCATCCCGCCGACCCAGTTGAAATACCGTTCGACTTTGGAGACATCGAGACCCAATTCAGCCCGCAGGGCGGCCAAAGTGTCTGCCTGCGCGTTCACACCCAGCATGAACGACGCCGGATCACCGGGCGCAATCTCGATCACCGCGAAGATGACAACCGATGCGACGGCCAGACTCAGGATCAGCGACAACAGGCGTTTGAGGGCATAACGTAGCATTGGTAACAGGTTAAGTGTCTGGATTGCGCGGGTCCAGCACCTACTCGTAGGCCTGTCGTTCGTCATTGACCAGTTTGATCGCACAGGCCGAGAGATTGGCGGCGGGCTCGGTCTCTGACAGCCATTCAAGATTGGTTTCAGTGCGAGCCAGCGCCGCGCGTCGCAGGACCATCAGCCGGGCGCGCGGGCTATCCAGAAATTCATTTTGCGGGATCACCGTTTCAAGCGGGCTGTCGATACGGATGACCTCGAAGTACCCGCCCGTCAGTGCCAAAAACGCAAAAGCGCAGGCCGGTGCGTCATCGGCACATTGCTGATTGCAAAGTTGCGCAATGGGGTGTGTTGCTTCAGAAGACATCAGCCAGTTCTCTACCGATTGACGCCACGGGTTGTCCGGGGAGATATCGCCGTACCCTAACCCAAGCGCCAGCAGACCCGCCATACCCAGCGCCTGGTCCGAACTTGCGTCGACCGGATCAGGTTGAATGTGGCGCAATGCGGCCAGCCCGTCTCCGCGTGGTTCTGGAGTTTGGGACAGATAGGCCAAGTAGGGTTTCAAGGCCTGCATGACTTGATCGTTGGCCTGCAGCGTCTCACGCATGCTGGCGCTACCATACAGAGCCACGATGCGTGTTGGATAATCCGTGGCCTGATGCTCACCAAGCGCGTTGAGTTTTGCGATCAGGTCAAGATTGGGGTTCGGATGCTTGGCCTGGAGTAAAGTTTGCGCCAACTCGTTTCCAGCGCGTGCCTCGACCGTTAACCACGACTGCCCAAAAGCCGACCAATCTTTCTGGCGAAAAAGCTTTCGCGACTGTTTGGGTCCCAGCGATTGACGATATGGCGACGGCCCCAGATCCGATGTTTCGATCCGACCCAGTAACAGGCGCGCTTCTACGTCACCTTCAACGGCAAGCTCTGCCAACATGGGCAGGGCCTGCTCATCGTCGCCTTGCAGCCACAACTCAACCGCCTGGCTAAGCGATGATTCGGCCCGAGCAACAGATGTAATAGCGATCTGCGCCGCGACGGTAAGAGCGACGAAGATTGACTTGACCATGCACGGACCTCCCTAGGGTCTATTCGTCCCAGCTGATGGCAGTCAGGTCGATCGCTGCGGTGGGCGCGTTTTCCCACAGACCCTGAACACCCGCCTTGGCAACCCCGAGCTTGGCAAGCTGAAACAGATACCCGTTGACGTAATCGGTTGCGATCAGGCGCTGCGCCTCTCCCAACAGACGAGTGCGTTCATCAGGGTCGGTGGTAGAATTCAGAGTTTCCATCAAAGCCTGAAAATCGGTGCTGTCATATTGGAAGTAATATTCAGGACGCGCATAGATACCGATATCCATCGGCTCGGTGTGACTGACGATGGTCAGGCCGAACTCCTTGCCTTTGAACACGCTTTCCAGCCATTGCGCCCATTCCACATTAATGATCTCGGCTTTGATGCCAATCTCGGCCAGCTGAGCAGCGATGATCTCACCCCCGCGCCGAGCGTAAGAGGGCGGCGGCAGGTGCAGAGTGGTCTCAAACCCGTCGGGATATCCGGCCTCGGCGAGAAGTGCCTTAGCTTTCTCAGGGTCGTAGGCCGAATTACCAATCAGATCGACATAAGCCGGGTTGTGCGGCGCGAAATGAGTGCCGATGGGCGTGCCATAACCGAACATCGCGCCGTCGATGATGGCTTGCCGGTCGATGGCATGGGCTAGGGCCTGCCGCACGAGTACATCGTCGAAGGGTTCTTGTTTATTGTTGGTCGATAGGATTGTCTCACCCTCAGTCGAGCCGACAAGAACCTGAAAGCGCGGATCGGCCTCGAACTGAGGCAGGTTCTCGGGAGCAGGGAAATTGTCGAACACGTCCACATCCTCGGCCATCATGGCAGCGAAGGCGGCGGTCGGGTCCGAAATAAATTTGAACGTTGCAGTCTCTAACGCGGGCTGATCGCCCCAATAGTCGGGATTTCGATTCAGGGTGATGCTGTCTCCTTGCACCCAATCGGCAAAGGTGAACGCACCCGTGCCAACCGGGTTGGTCTTAATATTCTCGATACTTTCCGGCGCAACGATGACCGCGTCACCCCAGGCAAGGTTGAAGAGGAAATTACCGTTCGGTTCCTTCAACGTCACCTGAACGGTCAGAGGATCTACAACTTCGACAGTCTCAATCCCAGCAAACAGAGCCTTTTGTGCATTGGCGCTGTCTTCTGCTGTCGCCCGGTCGAGGCTGAATTTGACGTCCTCGGCATCCATCGTAGTGCCGTCATGAAAAGTCACGCCATCGCGCAGTTTGAATGTGTAAACGGTGCCGTCATCCGAAATCTCCCAGCTTTCAGCCAACCCGGGAACAACCGATCCATCGCCCATAAAGCGGGTCAGACCTTCGAAGATGTTGGTGTAGACAACCGAATCGATTGCCTGAGCGGCGGCGCTGGTTGGGTCCAGATGCGGCGGCTCTAGTTGCATGGCGATGGTGATGTCGGATTTAGCCAGAGCCTGCGTGGCAAACAGGCTGGAACCTAGGGCCAAGGCCGACGCGAATGAGCGAAAGCGCTGCTTTGTCATGAAAATCTCTCCCCACATTATACGACTATTCCGCTGACTACGGATCGTTCTGAGACCGATCCTGCCAGAAACCCCGGGTCAATCAAGGGATTGTTGGCGCAACCGGGGTTTCTTTGCATCTGCCGCATCTGCTATGCCGCACTGCAACATGAACCCTGCGAGGAGTGATCATGAGCGCCACCGCCCGCAAGAAAGCCCCGAACGCCGAGGATATCCGCGCCCGGAAAGGCACTGAACCTCTGGTCTCGCTGACTGCCTACACGACGCCGATGGCGCGGTTGATGGACGCGCATTGTGATTTCGTCCTGGTCGGTGACAGCGTCGGAATGGTGCTGCACGGGCTGACCTCGACCCTCGGGGTGACGATGGACATGATGATCATGCACGGTCAGGCCGTCGCCCGCGGGCTGGACAGAGCCATGATGGTGATCGACATGCCCTTCGCAAGTTACGAGCACGACCCGGCACAGGCCTTCCGAAACGCGGCCCGCTTAATGTCCGAAACCGGTGCAGGCGCGGTCAAGCTGGAAGGCGGTGTGGAGATGGCCGAAACCATTCGTTTTCTCGTCAAACGCGGCATCCCGGTGATGGCGCATATCGGTTTGACACCGCAATCAATCAACACGCTGGGCGGCTACAAGGTACAGGGGCGCGACAAACAGGCCGATGCCGTACTGGCCGACGCCCGTGCCGTTGCCGAGGCCGGTGCGTTTTCCGTCGTGTTAGAGAAGGTTCCGCAAAGCTTGGCTGACCGGATCACGTCCCAGATTGCGATCCCCACCATCGGCATTGGTGCTTCGGCCGGGTGTGATGGGCAAATTCTAGTGGTAGACGACATGCTGGGCTTTTTCACTGCTTTCAAACCAAAATTCGTTAAACGCTATGCCGACCTTGGCCCGCTGGCCGAAGCAGCAATTGCAGAATACGCAACCGAGGTTCGAGCTCGAAGCTTTCCGGCAGACGAACATGTCTTTGCAGATCAGACCCCTTCAAATCAGACCCCTTCAAAAGGGTCCAAGTCATGACCGCGCCTATTCTGCGTCGGTTGGCGGATTTGCAGGCACTGACCCGTGAATGGCGCCAAAAGGGCGAGGTGATCGGAGTCGTCCCGACCATGGGCGCGCTGCATCAAGGACATCTGTCACTGGCCGCAGCCGCCAAGGCGGATTGCGACCGGGTGGTCGTGACAATCTTCGTGAACCCCAAACAGTTCAACAACCCAGAAGACCTTGCCAACTATCCACGCACCGAACAGGAAGACGCCGAGAAGCTGGCCCCTTATGACGTTGATGCGATTTACGTACCCGAACCTCAAGAGATCTATCCCGAGGGGTTCGCCACCACAGTATCGGTTTCGGGCCTGACTGACACAATGGAGGGTGAATTTCGCCCGGGCCATTTCAATGGCGTGGCGACCGTTGTCGCCAAACTGTTCCTGCAATCGCAGGCGGATCGAGCCTATTTCGGGGAAAAAGACTATCAGCAGCTTATGATCGTCCGACGGATGGCCCGCGATCTGGATATTCCGATCGAGGTGATTGGTTGTCCGACGGTACGAGAGCCCTCGGGTCTTGCCATGTCTTCGCGCAACCAGAGGCTATCGGATCAGGGTCTGGTAATTGCGGCTAAAAAACACCGCATCATGCGCGCACTTGTTCAGGCCCAGGAGAATGGTGAGGCGTTCAACTCGCTGGTGACGCAAGCGCAGGCTGAACTGCTGACCGCCGGTTTCGCTGAGGTGGAATATCTCCAACTCCGCTGTGCCGAAACGCTGGACCCGCTAACCTACGCCGACCGCCCGGCGCGCTTGTTCGCGGCGACCATGCTTGAAGGCGTGCGGCTGATCGATAATCTGCCGGTGTCAAAGGTCTGATTTCCCCTCTGGCACGTTTAGCATTGTTTGCGCTAAAGTCCCGCAAAACCATAGCGGGAGGGGCGCAGGCATGACCTATATTCTGGCAATCGATCAGGGCACTACATCGTCTCGTGCGATCCTTTTTGACGCGCAAATGCGGCGCGTGGGCACTGCGCAGCACGAGTTTACGCAGCATTTCCCGCAGGAAGGCTGGGTCGAACATGATGCGGAAGAAATATGGGACAGCGTCCTGACCGTTTGCCGGGAAGTGTTGGAAACCGTCGGCGTTGCTGCCAACCAAATCGCCGGAATTGGGATCACCAATCAACGCGAAACCACAGTTATCTGGGATCGCGCCACCGGTGCCCCGATTCACAACGCGATTGTCTGGCAAGATCGGCGCACTGCTGAAATTTGCGAACGTCTTCGCAAAGCGGGTTGCGAAGATGACGTGACCGCCCAGACGGGGCTGCTGCTGGACCCTTATTTCTCGGGCACAAAGGTCAAATGGCTTCTGGATACCGTGCCAGGCGCGCGCGACCGCGCCGCCGCTGGAGAGTTGCTGTTCGGCACTATCGATACCTTCCTGATCTGGCGCCTTACTGAAGGACGTGTGCACGCCACCGACGCCACCAATGCGGCCCGTACATTGCTGTTCGACATACATAAAGGGGAATGGAGCAGCGAGATTTGTGACTTGCTGGACATCCCCCAGGCCTTGTTGCCCGATGTGCGGGATTGTGCCGCAGATTTCGGATCAACATCCCTGTTTGGCAGTAAAATCCCGATTCTCGGCGTGGCAGGAGATCAACAGGCTGCCACCATCGGGCAGGCCTGTTTCCAGCCGGGCATGATGAAATCCACCTACGGCACGGGTTGTTTCGCGCTACTTAATACCGGCGCACAGCCGGTTGAATCGAAGAACCGCCTGCTGACCACCATTGCCTATCAGCTGGACGGGCAGAAAACTTATGCGCTTGAGGGCTCGATCTTCATCGCCGGTGCGGCAGTGCAATGGCTGCGCGATGCGTTGCAAATCATCGAAGCCGCACCGCAAAGCGGTGAACTGGCCGCGCAAGCTGATCCAAACCAACATGTTGTCCTTGTGCCTGCCTTTACCGGGCTCGGTGCGCCCTATTGGAAACCCGATTGCCGCGGCGCAATCTTTGGCCTGACCCGCAATTCCGGCCGCGCCGAAATCACGCGCGCCACGTTGGAAAGCATCGCGTTCCAAACCCGCGACCTATGGCACGCAATGCAGGGCGATTGGGGGGCCGAGGCTGACGTGATCCTGCGCGTCGATGGCGGGATGAGCGCATCGGACTGGGCCATGCAGGGGCTTTCGGACATTCTGGGCGCGCCCGTTGACCGCCCGGTGATGCAGGAAACCACCGCGCTGGGTGCCGCATGGCTGGCGGGAATGAAAGCAGGTGTCTACCCGGATCAGGCAGGATTCGCCGAAACCTGGGATCTTGACTGTCGGTTTGAACCCCAGAAGGCCGAGGCCGACCGAGACGCGGCCTATGCGCGCTGGCAGCGGGCCGTTCAGGCTACCATGGCGTTCTAGCTGTGGTCCTTCATCAGACGCTGTTTCTGGCGTGACCAGTCGCGCTTGGCCTGTGTTTCGCGCTTATCGTGTAGCTTCTTACCCTTGGCGATGCCGATCTTCAGCTTCGCCCGGCCTTTGTGGTTGAAGTACAGCACCAACGGCACCAGCGTCATACCCTTGCGCTGAGTCGCGTTCCACAGGTTTGCCAACTCTTTGCGCGACACCAGCAGCTTACGGCGGCGGCGCTCTTCGTGCTTGAAAACCTTGGCCTGCTCGTATGGCGCAATATAGCTGTTTATCAGCCACAACTCTCCGCCATCGACTGACGCATAGCTTTCAGCAATGTTCGACCCGCTTGCGCGCAGAGATTTGACCTCGGACCCTTCCAGAACAATGCCGCACTCGATATCGTCTTCGATCGCGTAATCGAAGCGCGCACGCCGGTTTTCGGCGATCACTTTGTAATTCGAGTCAGTTTTCTGCTTCTGCTTGGCCATGACGCGTTGATGTATTCCGCTTGCGAGCGCCTTGCAAGACAGCGTTACGATTTGGCTGAGATAATCAAGTCAGGCCCAAAGATCGTATCCGCGTGGTTGTGCAGATAAATCTTGAGCCATGGCGTAAAACGGTCCGGGTGCCGTTTCACCTCAGCCAGCAGATCGTGATAGTCGACCCAACGAATATCCATCACTTCGTCAGGATTAGGCTCTATTTTCAATGGTCCACGCACGTGCGCCAGAAAGACATCGACCACCTCGTTCTCAACCATGCCGTTGCCAACGTCGGCGTGATATTCAAGCTTGTGGCGATACTCAGGATATAGTCCGGTAATCCCCAGCTCCTCGCGCAAACGACGTACCGCGCAATGCGAGGCGCTTTCTTCCCAATCTGGATGTGTGCAGCAGGTATTCGCCCAAAGACCCGGTGTGTGATATTTGCCCATCGCCCTGCGCTGCAGCAAAATCTCGGTTCCGCGCACAACGAAGACCGATACGGCCTTGTGCTTGAGGCCTTTTTCGTGTGCCTCAAGCTTGTCAACGGGGGTCAGTTCGCCTTCAACCCAGGCCGGGATCATGATTCCCATCTGTCGTCTCCTGTTGGCGAATCCCGGCGCTCAAAGTCATACCGGTTTTTATCCAAAGTGACGCCGATGGAGGCATCATTCAATCGCACGAAAGGCCGCAGGGGCTGCGGCCTTTTGCACCATTATACATGATCTAGGCGAACCTGGTTATTCGCCCGAAACGCTCACGATATAAGCGTAAACGTCTTCAGCGCCCTTTTTCAGTTTAAAGGTCATTTTTGACTTGGCCGAGGTTTCACCCAGATAATCTTTCAGAAACGCTTTGGGGTCCTGGGCGTAAGAAACAAAAGTCTCTTCATCCCAGACCAAGCCGTTTTCACCCGCTTCAACAATGCTGTCGCCGTATTTGAACCCTTCGACAGTGCCAGCGGTGCGACCCGCAACACCATAGAGGTTCGGTCCGGTCTTGCCGCCTTTGACGATCACTTCACCGGCGGGATCAGCGATCAGGTGACAGGATTTGCATTTGTTAAAGGCTTTCTTGCCAGCTTCGGCGTCACCTTCAGCATAGGCGGGAAGGGCCAGCAGACCAGCAATTGCGGTGGCAAGGATACGATTCATAGCTTTTGCTCCGATACGAATTGGCTGCACAGAAAGGACCTTTGGCGCAGCAGAGAGTCAACGCGCAGATTGCCGCGCGAGGGCACTGTGTCACAGCAGAGACTAGTTCGTCCTTAACTTAAGTCATGTACGGCAGACCAGCAGGGCAGAAGATCGCCTGCACTGGGTGACGCCAAATAGACCGCGCGCGCAATCGCCCGCGCCAGACAGATTGAGGCCGCGTGGCCGATCATCGCCATTGCTTCGACCTCAACTTCACGGGCAGCTGTGCTGAGGCCAAATACAAGATCTCCATCGCCGGGCGTGTGCGCGGGAACAATGGCGCGGGCGATGCCATCATGGGCAGCCACCGCGATTCGCTGACATTGCGGTTTAGTCAGTGCAGCGTCGGTCGCAACGATAGCAATGGTTGTGTTTGTCCGATCTGGTTGGGCTGGTTTCATGGCTTCCGCCTTGCGGCTAGTGTGGATGCGGCCAAGACCCGAGGCCGGATCTGGACCATGCCCGCCAAACTCGGAACCGATCTCGAATGGAGCCGCCCAAAAATGGCGATCTCCCGGCGTACTCACACTGCCCAGCGGGTTGGCTGCAACCAGTGCGCCAACAGTTGTTCCATCCTCAAGTACTAGCGAGGCCGAGCCCAGTCCTCCCTTATGCATTGCCGCCAATGCGCCGGTTCCGGCCCCGGCAGTCCCCAGTTCAAATTGTGGTGAGGCGTTTAGATATGCGGCTTTCCCCAGCGCGCGATAGGGGTTTTCGACCCAGTCTTTATCTCCGCCATTAAGCAAATCGAACAGAATCGCCCCCGGCACAATCGGGACGATGGCCGAACCAGCTACAAAACCGCGCCCCTCTGCGCGCAAGGCATCGGATACACCCGAACAGGCATCCAGCCCAAAGGCCGATCCACCGGAAAGCGCAATCGCATCAACCCGGTCAACGGACTTGTCGGCCGCCAAGAGATCGGTTTCACGCGTGCCCGGCGCCCCACCCATAACATGCACCGAAGCCGTGAAAGGGTGATCCGCAGTCAAGACGGTTGTGCCCGATTTCAACGCATCATCCTGCGCATTGCCGACCTTCAGGCCCGGGACATCGGTGATCAGGTTTTTGGGGCCGGGTGTCATCGAAACCTCTAATTTTGGGCAGATAAGCGCGCCGCGGCGCGCTGCCTCCGGCGGGGATATTTATGGCCAAATGAAGAGCGGATCAGATGCATCGGCCCCCATCCACCTCAAGCGCGGTGCCCGTGATCATGCTGGCCTCGTCCGAGCACAGGAAACAGGCGGCGTTGGCCATGTCTTCAGGGGTCGAAAAGCGGCCCAGCGGGATGGTCGAGAGGAACTTGGCGCGAATTTCCGGTGTGTCTTCGCCCATGAAGGATTTCAGCAGAGGCGTTTCTCCTGCCACCGGACAGATCGCATTGACACGTACGCCCGATGGGGCGAGTTCCACCGCCATCGTTTTTGTTGCCGTGATCATCCAACCTTTGGACGCGTTATACCAATTCAGATTGGGGCGCGGCGACAGACCTGCTGTTGAGGCCACGTTCAGGATCGCGCCCATACCGCGCGCCTTCATGCCCGGCACAAAAGCGCGCGCTGTTAGGTAGACAGATTTCATGTTCACTGCAAAAACCCGGTCGAAGTCAGCTTCACTGACCTCTTCCAGTGGCGTTGGCATATGAGTCACGCCCGCATTGTTCACCAGAACATCAAGCGATCCGAAAACACTTTGTACGACATCAGCCATGGCCTGAACGGAGTCCTCATCCGAGACGTCAACTTGCTGAGAAATGGCATCCTGGCCCAATGCAGCGGCCATATCGCGGGCGGCATCGCCATTGATATCGGCAATCATAACGCGGGCACCTTCGGAAAGGAACTTTTGCACAATTCCCGCACCGAACCCGGATGCACCACCGGTCACGATTGCGGTTTTACCCTCCAGCCTCATGTTGTTGCCCTCCTGCCCTTGTTGCGGGTCAGACTATCAACCAAGAGCCGAGATGCCAGTTCATTCTTCGGACACTTTGCCCCGCAGCGCCTTTACATCGCCGCGTGCTTTTTTGGCTGCCAATCGACGCTTGACCGAGCCATAGGTCGGTTTCGTTGCAATCCTACGCTTGGGTTTGACCAAGGCGCGGGCAATCAGTTCCCCCAGCCGGGCGCGCGCAATCTCGCGGTTGCGGGCCTGGGAACGGGTTTCTTCGCATTGGATGACAATCGCTCCGTCCTTAGTCCATCGCCGACCAGCAATACGTTTCAATCGATTTTTGACCGGGTCGGGCAAGGAGGGTGAGCGCGCTGCTTCGAACCGCAATTCAACTGCTGTCGATACCTTGTTCACGTTCTGCCCACCCGGACCAGAAGACCGCACAAAGCTTTCCGTCATTTCCCAGTCTTGCAGGGTGATATCGTCGTTGATGCGCAACATGGGTCAGACCATACTAGGCACAGGTGAAAACAGAAAGGGCCGCCCCGGTGGGACGGCCCTTCGAAAGTCCAGGAGGTGGGGTCGGTTAGATCAATCGACCAGCCGGAGCGAGCGCTCCGCCAAGGGCTGCCTTAACAGGCGATCCCCCCGGTTGTTCCGACACCTCTCTCCAATCTCTTTCTCGACACTGGATCACCTCCTTTTCTATCTGTTGCGGTTAGAAAGGAGCGTGACACAACTTGTGCCAATCTCAAAGAACTTTTTTACGCAGGCTGTGCAGCGGTCAAGCGGGCAACGATCACTTTGAACGGAATCAACGCGATCAAAGCCAGTGACAGTTTCACAAGCCAATCTGCGAAAGCCAGTGTCACCCAGAGCGGCGCCATCGGGCCAGACAACATGAACGGCACAGGCTCCCACGCCCAACTGATAGCAGCGTCAGCATTGGCACCAAAGAAGGTGACCGAAGCCGAGAAGGCGATGGTGAAGAACAGCGCGGTGTCCAGTGCGGACCCAACCAGCGTCGAGACCAGCGGTGCGCGCCACCAGCGTCCGCCACGCAGTGAATTGAACACGGTGACATCGGTCAGTTGTGCGATCAGAAACGCGGTGCCCGAGGCGACGGCAATCCGCAGCGGTACGGCGGCATAGGTGAAGCCGTCACCCTGCAGCATGATCTGGCTGCCGATCAGCGAGCAGATGATACCGGTGACAAAACCGGCGAACACGACCTTGCGGGCCGGACCTACGCCATAGACGCGATTCATGATGTCCGTGACCAGGAAGGCCAGCGGATAAGTGAAAGCACCCCAGGTCAACAGCCCATCAAAGATGAGGAACTGGACCAGGATGTTTGAGGCCACGACAATGGCGGCCATGGCAATGATGCCGGGAATAAAGCTGCGTTGCATTTTCAGATGCCCGTTTTGACAAGGTAGCGGCGACTTGGCCCCAGGTTCATCCCAAGGCAGGCCGTGCGTTTAGACCTTTGATAACGACCTGTCAATCGGGCAACAGGTATTCAACCACTTCTGTCCGTTGCAGTGCCAGAAAGTTGTCGTCCGAGATCATTGTAGCGCGCAAACGCATCTGACCGTCGCGCCAGATCGACAATCCTTCGAGGTTGTCGTGAAGTCCGGAGCCGGTTTCAAGTAACACTTCTTCGGACTGAGGGGCATCATTGACAATCTCCCATCGACGCAGGCGCGTTCGAAAGCCTATGAATGCAACGGCACGCTCAAGTACATAAAACCTCCCGTCAGGACCGAATTCAGCGGCAACTGGTAGGAACTTTCCGCGCGCGGGCAGAACAAAGGGCGTTGACCAGCGGCTGCCATCCCAACGATAGATCGGGATATCCCCGCGAAGGGTTCTGCTTTTTTCAGTCAGTGTGTAAAGCCGTCCCCGATTGTCGATCGCCAGCGCCTCGAATGACCCGTTGCGGTCCAAATTCAGAAACTCTCGTGGACGCGGCAGAACCCGTGTATTTGTGTTGTGCGCCGTATAATGTGCGATGCGGTGAACACCTTCGAACGAGATGTAGATGCTTTCATCCGAGGCAACCGCAATCCCTTCGGAATCCCCTGCCCGTCCCTTCAGGGCGCGCCCGTTGCTGGACAGGATTGGCCATTGCCCGAGAATTTCGATACCGATGATCTTATCACCGTCCCGATTGATCCGCGCTGTGATCAGCCTTGACCGGTCACTGATCGCGATCAAACGTTCGCCGCCTTCTGCGATGTGAATCGCCGAAAATCCACCAAACCAATCAGAAGTGTTGCGCCAGACGTAAATGTCGAGCAACGAATCCCGCTTTAGCTCGACTGCCCAAACCTGCCCGGTTAGCAGCAGCGCTGATATCAGTTGGCTTGCAAAACAGCGGTACATTGCTGGGGCAAGTCAGCCAGACGGTATTCTCGTCGTTTCTTTGGTGGAGGCGCATTTGGATCGGGTGGAGGCGGGTTGAGGATATTGCGGACCCACTGTTCCGCTTCTGCACAGCCATCGCCCTTGGGAGGTGGATCCTGATTGACGCAGCCTTTCGATCCCCTTGGGCATTTCAGACGCACATGAAAATGATAGTGGTGCCCCCACCACGGCCGGATTTTACGCAGATAGGCTTTGTTGCCCTTCTCGTCATTGCACATCTGCACCTTGGCACCAGGGAACACAAAGATCCGGGCAACGCGCTTGTCCTTGGCGGCTTCGCGCAACACCGCATGATGCTGCTTGGTCCAGTTGCCGTTCACATAGGCGCCGTTCGCGCGGCGTAAGGATATGGACGAGATATTCTCGCGCGCCTTTCGGCTAAGGCGCATGTTGTCGCCCGGCAGCATCCATATGTCGATATCCAGCCCTAATTGGTGAGAGCGATGGCCAGAGGTCATTGGCCCGCCCCGTGGTTGGCTGATATCGCCAATATAAAGACCGTTCCACCCCGGTTGCTTGGCTGCAAACCGACTGAGATCCTGAACATAGTCGATCGCCTGCGGATGCCCCCAGTTGCGATTGCGCGACAGGCGCATCGCCTGCCATGTTGGCCCAGTTTCGGGCAATTGCACCGACCCTGCAGCGCACCCGCGCGAATAACTGCCGAAAGCCGCTGATTTTTGCTGAGACCCCACCTTCTGAGCCCCGAACAATTGCTTGGCCAGCGGTTGCGCCCCTGCCGCGCCTGCAAGTGTCATCACCGTTAAGACAGCTAAAAAACGTAATAAAATCATCTGCTCTGATCCCCTTCCGGTTTCACCCAGCGCATCAGGACTAGTCCTAGAATAAACAACAGTATGATCGGTGACACCCCTAGTCTTGCACTACCGGTCACTGCCGTTGCTATCCCGATCAAAAGTGGCGCTGCAAAGGCGGTTGCCCGACCCGAAAGCCCATAAAGCCCAAAACTTTCAACCGGGGTGGCGGGATCAGTATGGCGCACCATCATAGATCGGCTAGCCGATTGCAGGATACCTCCCATACCGCCAATCAGAATTCCGCACCCGAAGAACGCCATATCCGGCAGGCCAGAGCCTTCGGGCAATGAAATTCCGTAAATCTGTGTTCGATCCATCGACACAACCGTCAGGCAGACAAAGATCAAAACCCATATGGCGACCAGTATCACTGGTTTAGGGCCGTATTTCCGATCCATCTTACCGCCGACCCATGCGAAGATGGCCGAAGCCAGTACGCTGACGATCCCGAACACACCGATCTTGACGATATCCCATTCCAGGACCAGCGCAGCGTATGTTCCACCAAAGGTATATAGCCCGTTCAGAGCGTCGCGGTAGAACATCGACGACCCAAGATATGTCGCCAGGCTCACCCGATGACGCAAGGCAGCGACGGATTTTCCCAGCAACCGCAAGGCTTCGCCCACGCTGCCTTGTTTATCAGTGTTCGTGTCGTCCCTGACCCAAAGAAAATACGGCACCATGAACAGGATGAACCACCCGGCTGTGAAGGGCCCGACAAACCGAGTACCTTCCTGCGTTGCCGCATCCAGACCGAACATCGGGTCCATCCCGATCAGGGTTTTGCCATTGGGCTGCTCGACGAACAGTGCCAGCATAATCGCCAGCGACAGCAGTCCTCCGAAATAGCCAAACGCAAAACCTGATCCCGAGATCTCACCGACCTCACTGTCATCCCCCAAATCGGGCAGCTGAGAATTGATGAAGATTAGCGCATATTCGGCCCCCACAAAGCCCAGCCCAAAGGCCGAAATCATCAGCCACATATTCGAGCCATCAGGCATCGTGTACCAAAGCGCCGAGGATCCCACCGCGTACATCAGCGAAAAACCAAATATCCAAGGGATACGCCGACCTGAGACATCTGCCATCGCGCCCAGCAATGGCGCACCAAAGGCAATGATCAGCCCGATAATGGTCATGCCGTTCGCCCAGACAACCTGCGCCTGCGCCTTGGCAGCCTCCTCCACCAGACCTGATGTCAGATAATACTGTGCAGCAACACTTACAAAATATGGGCCAAATACAAAGGTCACCAGCAAGGTGTGATAGGGCTGCGAAGCCCAGTCGAAAAACCACCAGCCCCAGATGCGCTTGCGCTTGGAAATTTCCGCCATTTCTGCCCCTGTTTTTGTTGAATTCATAAGAAGGGGCTTTGTGGTAATTCGCAAGCGTTGTGTTGCTGCAGGCTTGCTCTTTGGCGCAGGCGCGCTTAGGTCTCTGGGCAATTGACGAACGGAGTGCCCATGCTGTCGCTGATCCAAATCCTGCTTTTGATCCTAGACATTGTCTGGTTCATCATTCTTGCCCATGTGATCATGAGTTGGCTGATCAACTTTCAGGTTCTTAACCTGCACCAGCAACTGGTGGCGCAAATCTGGTACGGGCTGAACCGTATATTAGAACCGATTTATAGCCCCATCCGTCGCATCCTGCCCAACATGGGCGGTCTGGATCTGACGCCTCTTGTCGTGCTGATCGGGGTCTATGCCCTGCGGATCATCCTGATCAACAATGCGGTCTATTTCTACTGACCTCTTGTTCACCGAATCTTAGTATGTGATGGTCCTGTCTTAAGAGCAGAAAAACCTTAATACAGGACCCTCCGGCGCATGTTCGACTCCGCACCCTTGTTGCGAGACGTCTTTGGATTCGACGACTTCCGCCCCGGGCAGGAAGAGATTGTCGATGCCGTGACCGCGGGCGAAAACGTGCTGGCTATCATGCCCACGGGTGGTGGTAAATCCCTTTGTTTTCAATTGCCTGCACTGTTGCGCGACGGGGTAACTGTGGTGATATCTCCGCTCATCGCCCTGATGCGCGATCAGGTACGTGGGCTGCAAGAGGCCGGTGTCGAGGCAGGCGCGCTCACCTCGGGCAATACACCTGAAGAAACTGATGCCGTTTGGGATGCTATCGAGGGTGGTCGGCTCAAGCTGCTTTATATGGCGCCGGAACGGCTGGCTGCAGGGTCTGCACCGGGAATGCTGCGTAGGATCAACGTCAATCTGATCGCGGTGGATGAGGCGCATTGCGTCAGCCAATGGGGCCACGATTTCCGCCCTGATTATCTGCGGATCGGAGAGCTGCGCCGCGCTTTGAACGTGCCCCTCGCCGCGTTTACCGCAACCGCAGATGCGGAAACGCAGGAAGAGATCGTCGAAAAGCTGTTCGACGGTGTTGAGCCGCGTAAATTCCTGCGCGGGTTTGACAGACCCAATATCCATCTGGCCTTTGCCGCCAAGGATGGACCGCGCAAACAAGTCCTCGATTTCGCTGCCGCCCGAAAGTCCCAATCCGGCATCGTCTATTGCGGCACCCGCAACAAGACCGAAGTGCTGGCGCAAGCCCTGCGCGCCGAAGGTCACACGGCCTGCCACTATCACGGCGGGATGGAGGCCGAAGATCGCCGCATCGTCGAGACCCGCTTTGCGCGCGAGGATGGGCTGATCGTCGTCGCCACTGTCGCGTTTGGCATGGGCATCGATAAGCCCGACATCCGCTGGGTTGCTCATGCGGACCTGCCTAAATCGATCGAAGCTTACTATCAGGAAATCGGCCGCGCCGGGCGCGATGGTGGTCCTGCCGAAACCCTTACTTTGTTTGGCCCTGACGATATCCGACTGCGACGCTCTCAGATCGACGAAGGACTGGCCCCACCTGAGCGGCGGATGGCGGATCATGCACGCCTGAATGCGTTGCTTGGATTGGCCGAGGCACTGAAATGCCGCCGCCAGACCTTGCTCGGGTATTTCGGAGAACAGATCGAACCTTGCGGCAAATGCGATCTTTGCGACAGCCCTCCTGAAGTGTTCGATGGCACGACGCCGGTTCGCATGGCCCTGTCCGCTATTCTGCGCACAGAAGAATGGTTCGGCGCGGGTCATCTGATCGACATCCTGTTGGCCAATGAGACCGACAAAATACGAGCACGTCGGCACGACAATCTATCCACATATGGCATTGGCAAAGACTGGTCACGCCCGCAATGGCAGGCGATCTTTCGGCAGATGATGGGCCGCGATTTGGTCCGTCCCGATCCTGAACGCCTCGGTGCGTTGCGCATGACCGAAACCGCCAAACCGATCCTGAAAGGTGAGGCACAGATCGACCTACGCAAGGATACCATCCGCAAAGCCACCCGGCGACCCGCGGTCAAGGCGATGGTGTCCGAGGAAGACGCGCCGCTGCTCTCGGCGCTCAAGGCCAAGCGGCGCGCACTGGCCGAGGCCGCGCGGGTTCCGGCCTATGTCATCTTTCCAGATCGCACACTGATCGAGATGGCGGAAACTCGGCCCGCAAATCTGGACGATATGGCCCGGATCAGCGGTATAGGGGCAAAAAAGCTGGAACGCTACGGTGCGACCTTCCTTGAAGTGCTGACCGGCGCGGTGGAAGAGCTGCACCCCGCAAGGCGCAAACTTGCCGGCCGCAATCAGGGCAACATTTACGATCAGTTGCTTGAGGTTCAATCACAATTGTCGCGTGGCCCCGACGGGATCGACAAACCGCTGAGCTGTACCGCATCACAACTGGCGAAGGTGGCACAGCTGCGCCCGGATGATCCACGAGCGATGGAGCAAGTTTTGGGCGACCGTCGTCACGAAAGGTTTGGCGCGGCGTTTCTGGACGTGCTGCAGCAAGCGGGCTAGATACAGCCCAATAGGCAAGGAACGAGGGTGGATATGCTGGTAGTGATTTCCCCGGCCAAGCGGCTGGATTGGGCAGAACGAAACGTCGAAGTGACCCAACCCGATTTTCAGAATGACGCGATCCGCTTGTCGAAGACCGCCCGCAACCTGACCTTGGGCGATCTGAAAAAGCTGATGGACCTGAGCGACGACTTGGCCCGCCTGAATCGGGACAGGTACCGTGTATTTTCAGACGCGCCGGAAGCAGATGCAACGCGCCCTGCCGCTTTGGCCTTTGCAGGCGATACCTATCAGGGGCTTGAGGCCGCATCGCTGGACGCCGACGAAATGGCCTGGGCTCAGGATCATTTGCGCATCCTGTCTGGGCTTTATGGTGTATTGCGCCCACTGGATGCCATTCAGGCCTATCGGCTTGAGATGGGCAGCAAACTGAAAACCCGACGTGGCAAAAACCTTTATGAATACTGGCGCGATCAGCTGAGCAAGGCGTTGAACGCCCAAGCTGCTGAGGCTGGCAGCAAAGTTCTGGTAAACTGCGCCAGCCAGGAATATTTCGGCGCAGTCGACCTGAAAGCGCTGAAGCTGCCCGTTGTGACCCCGGTATTCATGGAGGACAAGGGCGGCACCCCCAAGATCGTCAGCTTCTTTGCAAAGAAGGCGCGTGGTGCGATGGCCCGGTACATCATTCAACATCGACTGACCGACCCCAAAGGCCTGCTGGATTTTGATAGCGGCGGGTACGAATACCGGGCCGATCTGTCGGAAGACGACAAACCCGTGTTTGTACGCCCCTATCAGGCCTGATCAAGCATCGAAGGATCGTAAGCCACAAGTTCCACCGTGTTCCCCTCGGGGTCTTGGGTGAAGATGCCGCGCCAGCCGATCCAGCCGAAATGCTCAACCCGATAGGGCTGCCCGATTTGGTCGTACCAGCGCATGACCGCGTCCTGCTCGGCAAAGGGCACCGACAGCGCGATATGGTGCAGGGCCGAAGCGCCCCCTGTTACCGGCACTGTCTCGCCGGTCTGCTCTGGTCCACGCTCAGAGCCAACTGATTGGTGAAACAGGGCCAGCACCTGTGTATGCCCGCCGAACCCTTCGGCGATCCGAAAAAAGGTGATGGCGCTGTTATGGTCGCCTTGCAGCCGCTGTAACCCGATCACCTTCTCATAGAATTGCACCATTGCCGCCATATCGGCGCAGCGAATTGCAATCTCGCCCAATCCTCGGGGACGAAAACCGCGCTCATCTGACATCAATCGATCCTATTTCCTGCCTTCACCGTCTGCACCGACCGCACGAGCCTCGGCAGGCCGATGTTCCAGTATCATCTTGTGGATCAGTTTCTTGTGCAATGGTTTGGTCAGGTAATGATCAAGCCCCGCCGCCAGTATGCCCTGGTCATCCCCTGTCATGGCATGGGCCGTCAGGGCCACAATAGGGACATGGCGATCTGTTCCAATTTCGCGTCGCCGGATTTCACCTGTCGCCTCTTTGCCATCCATCTTCGGCATCGAGATATCCATGAAGATCAGATCCGGATCAAAGCGGGCGAAGGTTTCGACCGCCTCCAACCCGTTGGAGACAAATTTCAAATCGATGTTCAGCTCCTTAGTCATCTTTCGAAGGATCAACTGATTGGTTCGATTGTCTTCGGCTGCCAGAACCCGCATCAGCCTCTGTTCCTGCGGAACTTGTACATGAGTCTCGGGATCAGAGGCGTCGTTGTCACTGCGATCCGGCTTGAATACAGGTGCGCCCAGCGCCATCAGCCGCGAATACAGCTCGGCGCGCGGGATGGGTTTTTGCAACACGCCATTAATGAGCCGATGGGCCGGATCGGCGTGGATCACACCTGGATTGGCCGACATCACCACGATTGGCAGATCACCCCATCCTTTGTCACGCAGAGTGGTGGCAAGCTCCAACCCATCCATGTCTGGCAGATCGTGATCGCACAGGACCAGATCAATGGTTTTGTCCATTGCAGACAGCGCCTCGGCCCCCGTCGAACAGGTCATTGCCTGAGACCCGAGGCGGTCTAGTTGCTTGGTCAGGATGGCGCGGTTGACGGCCATATCTTCAACCACCAAAACACGCCCCAATTGCCCAGCCAAATCGGGTGGAACAGGTTGCGGACCTTCAGCAGTGGGCAACGATATGCGGAAACCGAAGCAAGATCCTTTGCCCGCATCGCTTTCGACCCAGACGGCACCGCCCATCATCGAGATCAGACGCTTGGTGATTGCCAGCCCCAGGCCTGTGCCTTCGAATTGGCGGTTTTGCGCATCCTCGACCTGATTGAATTCACCAAAGATGTGCGGGACCTTGTCGGCCTCAATCCCGATGCCCGTATCCTCGATGGCCACGTGGATATCGCAGCTTTCTGTGGTCATGTCTGGTACGCCTGTCACACGGATCAAGACGTGGCCCTGCGCGGTAAACTTCACCGCATTGCCAACGAGGTTGGTCAATATCTGACGAACCCGCCCGGGATCTCCTACAAATAGCGTGGGCAGGAACAAGTCATAATCCACCAGCAATGTCAGGCCCTTGTCGCGCACGCTGGGCTGCAACAGCATCGCAACCTCTAGGATACAACGCTCAAGATCGAACTGCTCAGGGTGCAGTGTCAGTTTGTCGGCCTCGATCTTTGAATAGTCCAGAACATCGTTGATGATGACCAGCAGCGCCTCGCCCGAGTTACGAATTGTGCTGACATAGAGCCTTTGTTCTTCGTTCATCGGGGTTTCGGTCAGCAGTTCGGTCATGCCAACGATGCCATTCATTGGTGTGCGAATCTCATGGCTCATATTGGCCAGAAACGCGGATTTGGCACGATTGGCCGCCTCGGCGCGTTCACGCGCGGCGTTCAGTTCAGCCTCATGCCGGACAGACGCGGTGATGTTCAGCGCAAGGCTCAGCACGTCGCCGCCGTGGCCCCGCTGATCGATCAGCCGAATATACTGGCCGTTCCACAGCTGGATCACCTCGGGTTCGGGGTGCGGTTGCGCCCAGCGTGCGAGCATACGGGCCTGCCAGTCCGCGATCTTTTCCGCGCCGATATCCACGATCCCCTCATGGGTCAGAATTTCAAGAATACGCGGATAGGTAATCCCCGGCGCGACCTCTTCCAGCCCATCGAAAACGCTTAGGTAAGCTGCGTTGGCACCGATCAATGTGTTGTTGTCGTCGAAAAAGGCAAACCCGTCAGGGATGGTCTGAATCGAGTGCCACAGACGGCGTTCAGCGACTTCGATCTTGGCATTGGCCACGGTCAGATCGGATTTGACCTTTTCGTTTTCATCGCGAACCGTCGCAACCTCGGCCTGAGTCTCATCGATCTGACGTGTCAGAGCGATGGCATGACGCCCCAGTTTGCGGTTGGCAGCAGACAGTTCGGCCTGTTTCAGATGCAACAGCCGCTCGGCCGCCAATCGCGCGCGCCGTTCCTGCGCCAGTTTCTCAGCAAGACTCATGTAAAAATTTCCCGCGATAATCTGCCCAGAGCATCGCGGGAGAGCGTGAAAAAGTGCTTAAACCGCGCTAGTGACGCCCCTCGCGCAACCAACCGGCCAAGAGGAACCCACCGGCCAGCAGCAACACCAGCCAGGGGGGAAGCAACCCGGCCTGTGTAACATCGCGGGTTTCGTAGGCGTCGCGCGGTGTCAGCCCAATCCAGCCCCGTCCTGCTGCCGGTCGGCCCACACGGACGTTCCGGATTGAGGGCAGGCCCTCTTCCACCCGAATCGAACCGCCGCGCAGGCTGGCCAGAACCGGGCTTAGGATTTCATCGGTTGCGATCGTGCGTTCGAATTCCTTGGGTGCGGCAGGGCCCAGGCCGATCACGGCGGAATGCTCACCCTCTTCCAGTCGGTAAAGGCCAATTTCGGGGCCGAAATACTGCGCCTCGAACCGACCAGGCGAAACCTCGTTCAGCGTGATATCCAAGGTGTCGCCGTTAGGGCGGGTAACGGTCACGGGGCCAACCTCATCCTCCAGCGTCTGGCGGATGATACGCATCGACTGGCCATTCGCTTCGGCCCACAGCGCCTCTTCCTCAAGCTCGGGTTCTTTCATCATCCAGTGGGCCAGCCTGCGGAGTAGCTCCAACTGGGGGCCACCGCCCTCAAAACCGCGGCTCCACAGCCAAGCGTGATCAGAGGCCATCAGCGCCACACGTCCTTCGCCGACGCGATCCAGTACCAGCAACGGACGGTCATCCACGCCGGTCATGAGCATGTCGCCGGATAGCTGGCTGACATCAATCTGGCGCAACCACGCGCCCCATGATTCAGAATCGCCCAGGTCAGTAGTCACCGGGTGGCGCTGGCCCAGATCGGTAACCATAGGCACATACCGTTCCTCATAGACCCGTGCGCTGGGTTTTGCGGGCAGGACTGGCCCAAGCGGAGAGCGGAAAAGACTGTCCGCGGTGGCAAAATCGGGGCCCGCAGCAACCAGCACCGCGCCGCCATTGACGATATAGTCTCCCACGTTGTCCAGATAGATCGCAGGCAGGATGCCACGCCGCTTATAGCGGTCAAAGATGATCAGGTCGAAGTCATTGATCTTTTCCAGAAACAGCTCGCGCGTTGGGAAGGCAATCAATGAGAGTTCATCTACCGGCACGCCGTCCTGCTTTTCCGGTGGCCGCAGGATGGTGAAATGGACCAGATCAACCGAGCTGTCGGATTTCAGCAGATTGCGCCACGTGCGCCCGCCAGGATGCGGCTCGCCCGATACCAGCAAGACGCGCAAACGATCCCGCACGCCGTTCATCTGGATAAGGGCGGTGTTGTTGCGTTCGGTCAACTCGCCTTCGGCCTGCGGAACCGAGAACTGGATGACGTTTCGCCCACCATGCGGCAAGGTAATCGGCAACTCTACGTCCACACCGATGGGAATGGTGAAGCGCTCGGGCTCAGCACCGTCGACCGAGATCTCAAGCGGGGCGTTTGTGACACCGACAGGCGCTACGCCGGTATCCTCGACGCGTAGGGTAAGCGTTACAGGCTCTCCGATTATGGCGAATGCAGGTGCATTGCGCACGATCAGCCGACGATCCCAATCACTCGCACGCCCTGTCTGTAACAAATGCATCGGCGCAGGTAGGTCAGGAGCTTGGTCTGCGTCGTGCACTATACCGTCTGAGACCACGATGATGCCTGCAATCCGCGCCCGGGGTTCTTCGGCGAGGGCCGCGTTCAGAGCGGCCATGACCTGCGTGCCTTCATCCCCGTCGCCGTCACCAACCTGAATGCGGCGTAGCTCGGTATTGTCGCGGCCTTCGATTTCAGCCGCAAGCTCGTTTGCGGCCTGAATGGTCTGTTCGGCACGATCCGACAGGGTTTGGCTGGCGCTTTCATCTTCGATCATCAGCACGATATCGGTGAGCGGCGCACGATCTTCGACCTGATATACTGGACCGCTAAGTGCGGAGAGGACAACCAAAGCAGCCAAACCACGCAACGCCCAACCCGACAAGCCACGACAGAGCGCCAGCACTACCCCGGCAAGCGCGATGGCGGCGACAACGGCCAAAACGGGCCATGGGATCAGCGGATCAAAGATGACGGTACCGGTCATTGCCCCAACCTATCCAAAAGGGCGGGCACGTGGACCTGATCGGATTTGTAGTTTCCGGTCAGTACATGCATCACCAGATTAACGCCAAAGCGATGGGCCAGTTCACGTTGCCGTTCGCCAGCATAGCCGCGACCCACAGGCAAAAGGGACTGACCGTTGCGATCCACCGCCCAGGCCCCGGCCCAGTCATTGCCCCCGATCACTACCGGGGTCACGTTGTCATTGAGATTGCGGAACGGCATCCCCTCGATCTGCTCGGCATTCGGCGGCGCGGCTTCGACCCAGACTTCGGTGCCGGAATAGCGACCCGGGAAATCCTGCAGCAGATAAAAGGCGCGAGTGAGAACATGATCACGCGGAACCGGCTCTAATGAGGGAATATTTAGCGGCGCAGCCAATTGTTGCAGCTTGCGCCCATTGGGGCTGGATGCCCCGAAGCCGGCGATGTCGGCATCGCGCGTGTCAAACAGGATCATCCCGCCTGATCGCAGATAGGCGTTGAGCTTGGCATAGGCCTCGGCCGAAGGTTGCGGCTGATCGGTTGTGATCGGCCAATAAAGTAGCGGAAAGAACGCAAGCTCATCGCGTTCCAGATCGACCCCGATGGGCTCAGCAGGCTCGACCGAGGTGCGATAATGCAGCGTTTGCACGAGCCCGCGCAGCCCAGCCAGCGCGATATCATCTACTTGCGCATCGCCCGTCAGCACATGCGCCAATACGAGTTCCTGCGTCGCATTCAGCGCGAAGTCGGTATCATCCGGCGTCTGCGCCTGCGCATCCGGAACAACCAGCAATGCGCCCAGCATCACGGCCGCCGCGCGCGCCAGACCCAAGCGTCCGGAAAGAGCCAATGACGCGATCACGTCAATCGTCAACAGCACGAGCGCAAGGCTGAGCAACAGACCCGCCAACGGCGTCTCTGTTGTGATATCCAGTCCCCGGATCGGGACATCGGCAGGCCAAACGGCTGGCGTCAGCACCGCATCCTCGGCCAACACATTCCGTGCAAGTTTCTGCTTGCCGCTTTCATAAAGGCCCGGGCGCAAGTCTGGTCCGATCTGGCCCGAGACCAGCTCGACCCCATCGACCCCGGCCAACGTTCCGGCATCGGTCAGAGTGCCAAAACCATCCAGTATCTGAACCGGCTCCCAAACTGTTCCCTGCATCTGCGCCTCTTGCCGAGATTTGGCGGCAGAAGCGACGGCCAACCGGTCCAACATCTCCACAAATAGGCCAGATAGTGGCAGGCTTGACCATTCCGCATCCGCCGTAACATGGAACAGCACCACCTGCCCCAATCCTAAGGGTTTGCGGGTAACCAAAGGCGTACCATCGGAGAGTGACGCAATCACCCGATCGGCCAGATTAGGGTCTGGTTGTGCCATCACCTGAGTTGTTACCGTGACATCCTCGGGTATGGTTAGCCCGTAGAATGGCGAGTTTTCTGAGAACGGCGCTAAACCCTTGGCCTCGCCCCAACTCATCGCGCCGCCGACGGAACGGCCACCGCTACGCAGACGCACCGGCAACAAATCATCTTCTTCATCTCGACCCAGATCGCTTGCGGCCATACGCGGTCCAGCAAAGCGCAGCAGAAGGCCGCCTTGTTCAACCCACTCAATGACCTCAGCCTGTTCTGAATCAGAAAGCCTCGCTACATCCGCGAGCACGATCACATCCGGGTTGGCGGGGAGGACTTCAGTCAAACCTCCTTCAACAAAATCAGCGGTTGGGATCAACACCTGTGTCAGATAGTGGAGCGGTGAAAGCAGCTCTAACCCTTCACGGTTGAGCGTGCCTGCGATCAGCGCCACTTCGCGCCGCCTCAGGCTGTCATCTGTTAGGGTCACCGCACCGGCAGAGCGCTGGCCCTGAAGCTCGAACCGTGTAATTCGAGCGCGCAATTCCGAGGGCAGAGCGAGATCGATTTGCGCCTGTGTAGAGCCGCTTTCAAACTCCAGTGACGTGGATTGCAGCAGGCGCATCGCGCCCGCTGGATCGCGCCCTTGCGCCAGCACAGTAACGCTTTCGGCTGGGCCCGGATTGGCACGTAGAACACGAAGCTGGATCGCTCCGTCCTGATACGTTGCAGGCAGGATCGCGGTCGCGGATGCGGGGGATTGATAAACGATCACTTCGCCCCGCCCTTGCAAGGCCGAAACCAGACGATCATGACCTTCAAACGCCAACTGATCAGAGAACCAGTGGGTGTCAAAACCACCTTCTACCTGTTCCAGTGCGGCCAAAGTTTGGGGAATCTGTGCTTCGGTAGGTTGCCAAGGCATCGGTGTAAGACCTGGCAATCGCCCGCGCCAAGCTTCGGCGGCCTGAAACACAGGGGGCTCAGGTTCGGTCAGGCGCAAGATCGAGACCGGGCGACCAGCACGGCCGGCTTCGGTCAGCTGTGCATCGATCTGATCCAGCGTCGATGACCAGCGCGTCGCACCTGCCCAGCTGGCATCCAGCACCAGCAGCAACGGCCCGGATCCCGTCTCATCGCGCGAAGGATTCAGTACCGGCCCTGCCAGCCCGATGATGATTGCCGCTGCCGCCAACATTCTGAGCAGCAACAGCCACCACGGCGTGCGGTCCGAGACACTTTCGTCATCCTTCAGGCCCAACAACAACGTCACAGCCGGGAACAGGCGACGGATGGGCGCTGGTGGGACAGCGCGCAGGATCAACCAAAGGATCGGCAGGGTCAGAAGCCCCAGCAGCACCCAAGGCGCGGTAAAGCCAATGCCCGCCAGAACTGTCATTGCGCACTCCCATCCAAGGCGCGATAGAGCCACAATAGAGCCGATTGTGCACTGTCACCCGTATGGTGTAGCCCCATCTGCCAGCCGGTCGCACGGCAAAGATGCGTCAATGCGTCTTTACGCCGTGCAAGGCGATCCAGATAGCGATCTCGTAGGTCTGCAGCTTTCAAAGTCTCATGCCGGGCAGTGCCGCCGACGCTTTCAAAGATGGTACGCCCGGAATAGGGAAAGGACTCCTCGCTGGGATCCAGAAGCTGCATTAGAACGCCGCGAACACCTCGGTCGGCTGCTTTGGTAAGCGCCAACTCAACCTCATCCAGCGGCCCCAGGAAATCCGAGATGAACACCGCGCGCGCATGCGGGATCATGGCGCGGTGTTCGGGTGGAGCATAATCGGTTTGCGAATCCTCAGACCAGGCCTGCGCCAATCTTATGATCTGAGCATTACCCCTGCGTGGGGGCAGGGTTGTTCCCGTCAAACCAACGCGTTCACCGCCACGCACTAGCAGGATGGCCGTTGCGAGCCCCAGCAGGCGGGCGCGGTCGATCTTGGTTGGCAAGGTCTTGTCTGAAGCAAACCGCATCGACGCACCCTGATCGACCCAAAGCATGATCGACTGCGCAATCTGCCATTCACGTTCGCGCACAAACTGCTGGTCGCCACGGGCCGAGCGCCTATGGTCAATCATCCGGCGACTGTCGCCGATTTGCGCTGGACGGTATTGCCAGAAATCATCCCCCAGACCCGAACGTCTGCGACCGTGATCTCCTAATAACACGGTTCCGGCCAGATGTTCGGCGCGCGCCAAAAGGGGGGGCAGCCGGGACGCCTCAGCCTCGGATCGTTCGCGTAGAGTCTGGGCGGCGTTCACGCCGCAGCCTCGGTGCGAACCAGACCGGCAGCGGTGGACTCGATCAGGTCAGACAGGCTGTCGCCCCGTGCTCGGGCTGCAAAGTTCAGCGCCATGCGGTGGCTGAGAACCGGACGCGCCATGGTCAGCACATCCTCGGCATTGGGGGCCAGTCGACCTTCCAGCATCGCATTGGCACGTACGGTCATCATCAGCGCCTGCGCAGCACGCGGGCCCGGGCCCCAAGCGACGGTTTCCCTCACCCGCTCGGACGCGCCTGCCTCATCCGGGCGGAAGGCACGGACCAGATCGAGGATCAGTTCGACAACCGACTCTCCAACCGGCATCCGGCGCAACAGAACCTGTGCGGCCAGTAATTCTTCCTTAGTGAAAATCTGATGCGCCTCTGCTTCTTCGACACCGGTTGTGGCCAGCAGAATGTCGCGTTCGGTCTGGCGATCCGGATATTCCACATCAACCTGCACAAGGAAACGGTCCAGTTGAGCTTCGGGCAAAGGATAGGTCCCCTCCTGCTCAATCGGGTTCTGCGTGGCCAGCACATGGAATGGCACGCCCAAGTCCCTATCCTCTCCTGCAACAGTCACCGTGCGTTCCTGCATCGCCTGCAGCAGCGCCGATTGGGTTCGGGGGCTGGCGCGGTTGATCTCATCCGCCATCAGCAGCTGGCAGAAGATCGGGCCGGAAATGAACCGGAAATGGCGGCTGCCATCCTCGGCTGTGTCCAATACTTCGGATCCCAGAATATCCGCTGGCATAAGGTCCGGGGTGAACTGGATGCGATTGCCATGAAGGCCCATGACCGTCGACAGCGTCTCGACCAGCCGTGTCTTGCCAAGCCCCGGCAATCCGATCAACAACGCGTGACCGCCGCACAACAAGGCGGTCAAGGTCAGATCGACGACCTTTTCCTGCCCGATAAAGCGGCGGGTGATCGAGGCTTTGGCCTCTTGCAGCTTGTTTTCCAGCGCTTCGATCTCGGACACGAGGTCGGCAGGTTCGGACATGAGGTTCCCTTCCGTGGACTGTTATGATTGAAGTGTATCGCGCTGAGAGGAAATGGCAAAAGCAATGAGCGGACAAAAACCCGTGACCCCTTCGCCAGACGGCCTGGCGGCTTCGGTCAAAGCGGCCAAAACACGGGGTTTACCGCCCGTTCACCTATGGAATCCTCCGTTTTGCGGCGATCTGGACATCCGGATCGCAAAAGATGGCTCTTGGAGTTATCTAGGGTCACCCATCACCCGGTTCGAGCTTGTGAAGCTATTTTCCTCAATTCTTAAGAAAGAAGAGGGCAAATATTTTCTGGTTACCCCGGTCGAAAAGGTGGGAATCACCGTCGAGGATGCGCCGTTCATCGCCGTCGATTTCGATCAGGATGGTAAGAGCGACTCCCAGCGCCTGACGTTTACCACGCAGGTGGGCGATACAGCCACTGCTGGGCCTAATCACCCAATCCGCATTGTATTTGATGCGGAAACAGATGAGCCGTCACCCTACATTTTGGTTCGCGACAACCTAGAGGCGCGCATCGATCGCAAGAGCTTTTACCGATTGGTTGAGATCGGCAACCATCATGACGGTTGGTTCGGTGTCTGGTCTGAAGGTCAGTTTTTTCCGCTGATCGCCTCTGCTGCACTTGAAGATTGAACCGGTCGCGGCTTTCGGTCTTGTGCCAACACCACCGCCAGCGCCACGATCGCCGCACCCAGCGCACGGGTCCAGTTCCACTCCTCTCCCAACGCCATCATGATCACCATCACGTAAAATGGCGCGATGTTGATATGGAATGAGGCCAGCGCCACTCCCAATTTCCCAACAGATGCGATGAAGAAAAATTGGCTCAGGCCCAGTGAGAACAGTGCATAGAAAACCAACATTCCCAACTGTGCTGCGTCGACCGACCGTGTGGGCATGACTTCAAACCCCAGAAAACCGGCTACCGGCAACAGTACGACCGCGGTCAGCAACCCTCCGACAAGCGTTATTGTGCAACGGCCCAGCTGGCTGAGCTCGGGGAAATCGCGCGCCGTTGCCATGCTGGCCCAACAGAACAGCGCGGTCGACACCACTGCGCAAACCGCACCGATCCCCAACTGCGCAGGCGCGACGGCACTGGTCGCAATCAATCCGCCTACGATCGAAATTCCCATACCTATCGCAAACTTCCACCTCAATCGTCGTGTCCCTGCTGCCAGTTCCAACAGCGTCGCGATCAGAGGTGCGCAAGAGGCGATGATTGCAACCGTGACCGGGTCGGTCAGCTTTTGCGCGACAAGGATTAGAAACATCCCTGTTCCAATTCCCAAGCCGCCAACAAAAAAAGCATGCCCCCAGCGGGCGCGCAGAACGCGCGCTGGCTCATCCAACAGTATCCAGATCGGCACCATCACCAGAACCGCAAGCATCATACGCGCCGCAAACAGCGCTATTGGCGGCCAGGTTTGCAGCAAAACTTCGGCGGCTGGAAAACCCGCAGCCCAGGTCAACATTGATGCTACCGCTAACGTGTTCCCGGTAAACGCGGCTTGACTGTTGTCGGATACAGCAAGGGTGTTCCCGCGCGCGGGTTCAGGGCTCATTGCCATCGTATTCAGACCTTTTGTTGACGCAGCCCCTGCACCGAGGCACCGCTTGAACCAAAGGTTTTCTGATTCGCAGCCATTGATCTGGCCGATTTTCGACAAACTGTCGTTTTCCGACTCTTTTAGCCGCCTAACTTGGTCGATATGCTCAGACACTCAGGAGACCGCGCACCCAATGCCCAAATTTGCCGCCAATCTTTCGCTGTTATTTACAGAGTTGCCCTATCTCGACCGGTTTTCAGCCGCCGCACAGTCCGGGTTTACGGCGGTTGAAATTCTGTTTCCTTACGATCTGGCAGCCAAGGAAACCCGCAGGGCGCTATTGGCAAACGGGCTTGATCTGGTGCTGATCAACGCTCCACCGCCAAACTATACTGGTGGCGAGCCGGGATATGCGGCCGTTCCCGGTGGCACAGCCCGGTTTCAATCCGACATCCGGCGCGTTCTGCGCTATGCTAAAGTTCTAATGCCTCAATATATCCATGTAATGGCGGGATACGCCTCGGGAGAAGAAGCACTTGCGTGCTTTGTTGAAAACCTGCGATGGGCCGCAGATTTCGCGCCCGACCAAATGTTCACGATCGAACCACTTAATCCCGTTTCACAGCCTCACTACTTCCTGAATGACTATGAGCTTGCCGCAGAAGTTCTCGATCACGTTGAACGGCCAAATGTTGGCCTGCAATATGACAGCTTTCACGCGCAAATGATCCACGGCGACGCGCTTACAATCTGGGACCGCTTCAAGGCTCAGATCGTCCACGCACAGATTGGGGCCGCGCCAGATCGCTCGGAACCCGGACGAGGTGAGATGGATTTCGCAGCCCTGTTCAAGGCGATGGATCAATCAGATTATCAGGGTTGGGTCAGCGCCGAATACACGCCCACAACTCGGCGAACCCAAGACACTTTGATCTGGTTACGTCAGTAAAGCCATGAAGAAGGCTGGATTTTCTTCCTGAAATGTCGCAATTAAAACGTCGACACCCAAGGACAGCACTCATGATCCCCGCCCGATTTGCCAATGCTTTGTTCGCCCTGATCATGTCGGGCCTGATGTCTTGCGTCGTCACGGGAATCGCGACGGTCAAAGCTATTGGCTTCGGTCCGTCGACTTTCGCCGATTGGATGGGTTCATGGGCATTTTGCTGGCCAATCGCCTTCACAGTAATCCTGACGCTGGGTCCATCCGTAAAACGACTAATCGCGCGCCTGGTCAGGCCCGAGGCCTGACCCGCAGCAAAGAGGGCCCGCAGGGCCTGATGAGCAGGCCGCCCTTAGTGCGCTTCGGCCCAGTTTGCACCCTGACCGGCGTCTACAGACAGTTTAACGTCCAGTTTGACAGCCGGGTCTGACGCCCCCTCCATCACATCGCGCGCGATTGAGATCGTTTGATCCACGGCATCCTCAGCCACCTCGAACAACAATTCGTCATGAACCTGCAGCAGCATTTTGGCAGGCAATCCCTCGATCGCGCCAGGCATCCGCACCATCGCGCGGCGGATCACGTCCGCTGCCGTACCCTGAATTGGAGCATTAATCGCGGCCCTTCTTGAGAAGCCTGCATGCGGGCCTTTTGCGTTTATTTCTGGCGTATGGATCTTCCGCCCAAACAGAGTCTGCACATAGCCATGCTCTTTGGCGAATGCGACAGTGTCGTCCATATAGGTCCGAATGCCTGGGAAACGTTCGAAATAGCGATCAATGAACCCCTGCGCCTCGGCGCGCGGTATGCGCAGATTACGGGCCAAGCCAAAACCCGAGATGCCATAGATCACACCAAAGTTGATCGCCTTTGCCTGACGGCGGATATCAGGCGTCATCTCATCCAAGGGCACATCGAACATCTCGGATGCGGTCATGGCATGAATATCCAAACCATCCGAAAACGCCTGCTTCAGGGTCGAAATATCAGCAATATGAGCCAATATCCTCAGCTCGATCTGGCTGTAGTCCAAACTGACCATTACATTGCCCGGCTCAGCAATAAACGCCTCACGAATGCGACGCCCTTCTTCCGTCCGTACCGGGATGTTCTGTAGGTTGGGATCAGTTGAGGCAAGACGGCCCGTGTTCGCCCCGGTGATCGAATAAGACGTATGCACACGGCCTGTATCCGGATTGATATGTGTTTGCAGCGCGTCGGTATAGGTTGATTTAAGCTTGGAGAGCTGCCTCCAGTCCAACACCCGACGGGGAAGTTCATGTTCGGTGGCAAGATCCTCCAAGATATCGGCCCCGGTCGAATATTTCCCGGTTTTGCCTTTCTTACCTCCCTCAAGCCCCATCTTGTCGAACAGGATCTCGCCCAGCTGCGCAGGCGAACCAACGTTAAAGCTCTCACCAGCCAATTCGTGAATTTCAGCCTCTAACCCGGCCATTTTCTGCGCAAATGCGTTTGACATCCGGCTGAGAACATCGCGGTCGACCTTGATGCCATGCATCTCCATTTCTTTGAGAACCGGCACCAATGGACGTTCGAGGGTTTCGTAAACCGTGGTAACCTGCACCTGATGCAGTTGAGGCTTGAACAGCTCCCACAGACGCAGGGTGATATCCGCGTCTTCGGCGGCATAGGCAGTAGCCTCGTCAATCGGAACCTTGTCGAAGGTGATCGCCGACTTGCCGGACCCCAGCAATGGCTTGATCGGGATCGGCGTGTGGCTCAGATAGCGTTCCGACAGCGTATCCATGCCATGGCCATGCTCACCGCCGTGCATGGCGTATGACATTAGCATCGTGTCATCGATGGGGGCGACGTCGACGCCGTATCGCTTGAAGATCTTGGCGTCGTATTTCATGTTCTGTCCGATCTTCAGGATCGATGGATCCTCAAAAATCGGTTTCAGCAGGTTTAAAGCCTCATCCATCGGCATCTGTCCATCGGCCATCGCGTCGGAGCCAAACAGATCATCGGTCGCGCTTTCGCGATGGGTCAACGGGATGTAGCAAGCCTCACCGGCCTCTACACATAGAGAGATACCCACCAGATCGGCGATCATTTCATTCAGGCCGGTGGTCTCTGTATCTACCGCGATCCAGCCACGTTCATAGGCCTGATCGATCCATTTCTGCAAAGCAGCAGCATCGCGCACGCATTCGTATTTCGAGGCGTCAAACGGCAGGGCCTCGGCCTCTTCCGCTTCAACAGGCGCTGGGGCATCTGCGATCACCGGGGCTTCGGCCCCCAGCTTGTCGGCGATGCGCTTGGTGAGGGTGCGGAACTCCATCTCAGCGAGAAAACCCAGCAGGGTCTCTGCATCGGGATCTTTCACCTCCAAATCATCCAGCGTGAAATCTAGTGGGGTGTTTTCGTCCAACTGCACCAGCTTCTTCGACAGCTCGATCTGGTCGCGCTTTTCGATCAGGGTCTGACGACGCTTGGGCTGTTTGATCTCTTCCGCGCGATCAAGCAGGGTTTCGAGATCGCCATATTCATTGATTAACAGCGCCGCCGTTTTCACACCAATGCCTGGGGCACCCGGCACGTTATCCACCGAATCCCCGGCCAAAGCCTGCACATCCACAACTCGTTCGGGCCCGACGCCAAACTTCTCGACGACTCCATCGCGATCAATGCGCTTGTTCTTCATCGCATCCAGCATCTCAACACCGCCGCCCACCAGCTGCATGAGATCCTTGTCAGAGCTGACAATGGTTACCCGCCCACCGGCCTCACGCGCCTGAACGGCGAGGGTGGCGATGATGTCATCGGCCTCGTACCCCTCAAGCTCTTTGCAGGCGATATTGAAGGCCTTCGTGGCTTCGCGAGTCAGGGGCATCTGCGGGCGCAAATCCTCGGGCATCGCATCACGATTGGCTTTGTAGAGGTCGTACAGATCGTTCCGGAACGTGTGCGAGCCTTTGTCAAAGATCACTGCCACATGAGTCGGCGCATCAGGACCGGAATTTCCTTCGACATATTTCTGCAGCATATTGCAGAATCCCGACACGGCCCCAATCGGCAACCCATCCGATTTCCGCGTCAAAGGCGGCAGCGCATGATAGGCGCGGAAGATAAAAGCTGATCCATCAATGAGATGCAGATGGCAGCCTTTTCCGAATTGGGTGCTAGTCATATGAGGCTCCTGCGCTGGGTTGCGCCAAGTTGTACAGAAGGGCTGAACGAAAGACGAGGCCGCTTGGCCAATTCGTTGCGACCTAATTTGCCCGAAATCTGGCCTTAGCTATTCGAAAAATTGCGCTTATCCGCATTCCACGTCAAACCCGCTTTTTGCGCAATCAACGCAAACTGTTTATTCAGCGAGCGATCATTAAGACGTCGGGACAGGCTACGCAGCGGGATGAGGTTCCGCTCTCCATATCCGTCGATCAGGAAACAGGCTGGGCCGGCGCCCCGCGTCCCGAATACGATATTCGAGCGTTTAATGTCGCGCGCGACAATATGAAGGTCGAACATCTGCCCGACAAAGACATTTAGCGCCTCCAACGCCGTGGCGTCCAACCCGCCGCGACTGACTTCACTAAGCTTAGGCGCAAGCCCGCCATCAAGGCCTGCGATGCGCTCCACAACCACGCCCGCCCCGCGCGTTGTCTGAACCACGCCCAACATTCTGGACAGGGGGGAGCGTTCAATATCCACCCCGAGTTTCAGCGACACGCGAAGCTCGCATTCCAGTTCTTTCAGGGTGCTGCGATATTGCGCCTCGGGGAAAAGTCTCCACACCAGTCGCTTGCCAAGCCTGTGCGAAACGCGGTCTTGAGATCGGGTGAAAACCTTGATCAGAAGGTTGGGTTGTCCGGGAAAATCAAAGACACTGCGTACGGTCCCGTTGGCAATTGGCTGGCTCTCGTAAAGGTCAATCGTTTTGGCTGTGAACAGCATCATCTATCCTCGCCAATTACGACCGCCTGCCGTCTGGCCGCCCTTAAGCGTCCTGGCCAGAGATCGCACCGCGCAGCAGGTATTTGCAATCGCAATAAGGGCACTCGACCCAACCAGTGTCTTCAGGAATCTGCAGCCAGACACGCGGATGGCCGAGCGCGCCCTCGCCGCCATCACAGGCGACGCGGGTGGTTTCCACGATTTTGGTTTCCGGCGCTTCGATGGTCACGGCTGGCGATCCTTCTTTGGTTGTCGGCCTCGCGGGCATGTATTAGGTGCGTTTATGGGCGATGAGCAAACCGGGGGCAAGGGCCACATGTCCGATGCGGCAATCACAATCAAATCACTGCGCAAGACCTATCGCGGCAGCAAGGGCCAGCCCGAGAAGCAGGCGCTGAAAGGTATCGATCTGACAGTGCCCCGGGGATCAGTGTTCGGCCTGCTTGGCCCTAACGGCGCCGGTAAATCGACTCTCATCAACATTCTGGCGGGGCTGGTGGTCAAAACCTCGGGCAGCGTCTCGATCTGGGGCTTTGATCAGGATCGGAACCCGCGCCAATCCCGCGCCGCCATCGGTGTAATGCCGCAAGAATTGAACCTTGATCCATTCTTCACGCCGCGCGGCGCATTGGAGGTTCAGGCCGGACTGTATGGTATTTCCAAGGCAGACCGGCGCAGCGACCAAATCCTCGACCTCGTAGGGCTTGCCGACAAGGCCGAGGCCTATGCCCGCACGCTGTCGGGAGGCATGCGGCGGCGTCTGCTGCTGGCGAAGGCGTTGGTGCATCATCCGAAAATCCTGGTGTTGGACGAGCCGACCGCGGGCGTGGATATCGAACTACGGCAGATGCTGTGGGCCAATGTGCGCAAGCTGAACGAACAGGGCATGACCATCATACTGACCACGCATTACCTGGAAGAAGCGCAGGAGATGTGTGACGAGATCGCCATCATCAATCACGGCGAAAAGATCGCTCAGGACAGCACCGCAAATCTGTTGGGCCGCATGGACAGCAGGACCATGGTGATTGTGCCGGATCGCCCTATTCAGGCTCTTCCAACGGCAGAAAACGTGACTGCGGCACAACGTGAGAATGGCGATCTTGTGCTACAGTATCACAGCAATCTGACCACGGCTGAGCAGGTACTGGAGGCAGTACGTCAGGCCGGTATCCGCATTCAGGATGTGCGAACTGAAGAGGCCGATCTTGAGGATGTGTTCCTCGCTCTCACGTCCAGCCGGGCCGACGACCTGCCAGTCGACGACCCGAACCAACCGCGTCGCGGGATGCACCGCGTCAAACTTTAGGCACGATCGATCCGCGTGTGATAGCAGTTGTTCAGCGCTGATCGGACATGGATGTATGCAACGTCGGCACGGTCAAATATGTTCGCGACCGCTTCCTGAAACTGCGCTTGAGGCGCAATGATGCCGGTACCATAGACGATACGATCGTCCGATCCATACCCTTTGATCAAGTAGTTCGGCGAGCTGATCAGCGTTTCGGGAACCCCATCTTCATCCTCGTGGCGCGCGCAAGGTTCGGCACATAGAAAGATCGGGCCGGTTTCCGCATAGGGCTGAGTTTCCGCAAAGGGCCTATGCGCTAGTACTAGCATCTCTTTGCCCTCCGGTATGTATTTCAAGCAATGACGGCAAGGATTTCCCCCACCGTCAGAAATTGCGCGCTCTGGCGGGTTTCCATAACCATCAGGCCTGCCGAAACGGTAGGCTTGAACCTGTTCGGTCGGTAACGCTGAAATCCTGTACATGATGTATCTCCTTGATTTTGAGAGATCATGACCATCGCTTACCGCTGGTTCGACCCGTTTCCTGCGCATTGCAAATTTTGCAATGCAGCTTGCCAAGAGATGTTAGCGGTAAAATTAGGGCTACCCGTCGCGGCAAATTGAGTCTAAGCAACCAACAAACACCCCAAACGAATTCTTCCGTGATTGAGGCCTCTGACATGAGCGCTCAGAACTCCACCCTTCGTGGGCTAGCCTTTGCGTTCCTGGGCTTTGCCGTCTTTGCCACCCATGATGTGTTCATCAAAGTGTTGGGCGGTACCTATTCGGTATTGCAGATTATTTTCTTTGCCACTTTGTTTTCGTTCGTTCCGATGGCAGTGACTATTCTGGCTGACAGAACAACTGGCAACTTCTTGCCGCACCACCCTTGGCTGGTGTTGCTGCGATCCGCCTTGATGGTCACTGCGATGTCCTGCGCGTTCTACGCCTTTTCGGTCCTGCCGTTGGCCGAGGTCTATTCGCTGCTGTTTTCCTTCCCTCTGATCGTTACCGTCCTCTCGATCCCAATTCTTGGCGAAGTGGTCCGCGCTCAGAGATGGGCTGCAGTCGGTGTCGGCCTGATCGGTGTCCTGATCGTCCTGCGCCCAGGCGCAACCGATATTACATTGGGCCATCTGGCAGCCCTGTCCGCAGCCTTCTGCAGCGCGTTCGCCTCGGTTCTGGTCCGCAAGATCGGCAATGAAGAGCGGTCGGCTGTTCTGATCCTCTACCCGATGCTGCTCGCCATTGTGGTCATGAGCATCGCCCAACCAGCAGTGTATCAACCACCCTCACTGCTGCATCTGGCGATGATGGCATTGGTCGGCGTGCTCTCAGTGATTGCACAACACCTGATCATCCTCGCCTACCGAGCCGCTCCGGCAGGGGCCGTTGCCCCCAGTCAGTACAGCCAAATCATCTGGGCTACGATTTTCGGCGTAATATTCTTTGGCGAACACCCGGATATCTGGGTCGCGGTCGGCGCAAGCATCATCATCGCTTCTGGTGTTTTTGTGGTTTGGCGTGAAAGCCGGGCGAACACGACTTCGGCCAATACGCCGGTATTGCGCGTGCGATCCCCACGCTCGGACACAGGCGCAACACGACCGGGAGAATGAAAGCGGCGCGCGCCCGAAAGCGCGCCGCATCTGCTTGTTCGATTGGTTTAGAGCCTTAGTAAACGACGACCGATCGGATGCTCTCACCCTTATGCATCAGGTCAAAGCCGTGGTTGATGTCATCCAGGCCCATGGTGTGTGTGATCATTGGATCAATCTCGATTTTTCCGTCCATGTACCAATCGACGATCTTCGGAACGTCGGTCCGGCCACGCGCGCCGCCAAATGCGGTACCACGCCAAGAACGACCGGTGACCAGTTGGAACGGACGGGTCGAGATTTCGGCACCTGCAGGCGCCACGCCGATGATGATCGATTCACCCCAGCCTTTGTGGGCCGACTCAAGTGCAGCGCGCATCACGCCAACATTACCGGTGGCGTCAAAGGTATAATCCGCGCCGCCCTTGGTTAGGTTAACCAGATAAGGCACCAGATCGCCTTCCACTTCAGACGGATTCACGAAATCAGTCATGCCAAACTTGGTGGCCATTTCCACCTTGGCCGGGTTGAGGTCGACACCGACGATCTGATCAGCTCCGGCAAGACGCAGACCCTGAATGACGTTCAGGCCGATACCGCCCAGACCGAACACGATGGCCCGGCTGCCGATTTCCACCTTGGCGGTATTGATCACCGCACCGATGCCGGTCGTCACACCGCAGCCGATATAGCAAATCTTGTCGAAAGGCGCGTCCTCGCGCACTTTGGCCAGCGCGATTTCCGGAAGAACCGTGTGGTTCGAGAAGGTCGAGCAACCCATGTAGTGCAGGATCGGATCGCCATCCAGAGTCGAAAAACGCGAAGTGCCATCGGGCATGAGGCCTTGGCCCTGCGTCTCACGGATTGCCTGGCACAGGTTGGTCTTTGGGTGCAGGCAGTATTCACACTCACGACATTCAGGAGTGTAAAGCGGAATGACGTGATCACCCGGCTTTAGGCTGGTCACGCCCGGACCAACCTCGACCACCACACCTGCACCTTCGTGGCCCAGAATGGCGGGAAACAGGCCCTCAGGATCCGCCCCAGACAGGGTGAATTCATCGGTGTGACAGATGCCTGTCGCCTTGATCTCGACCAGAACCTCACCCGCTTTGGGGCCTTCAAGGTTCACGTCCATCACTTCCAAAGGTTTGCCTGCCTGAACGGCAACGGCTGCACGGGTTCGCATGGTGCATATCTCCCTGTCTATTTTGCCCGACCCTGCGTCAATTGCAGGGTTTTTTCAACTGCACTTTCGTGACAGGTTGGCTAAATCTTTGATATTTCAGAAACGACACCACCAGAAAGTCCTGCGCCAATGTACCGTTTTTTTCCGATCCTGATCCTATTAACCGCATGTACCGAAGGCTCTGTCCCGCAAAATGATACGCTTGCAGCGGAAGATGTGGCTGTCGATTTGGCCTTCTGTAAGGGTGAACCTTTTGCTGATGCAATCGGCCAGCCGGTCTCAACCATACAGGCGCAGCTTCCCGAACGGTCACGCGTTCTGGGCCCGGATGATATCGCCACTCAGGATTATCGCATCGATCGGCTAAACGTCTATGTGAATGGCTCAGGCACCATTCAAAGACTTACCTGCGGATGAAATCACTTGCCCCGATAGACCAGAATGTCAGGCACGTAGTCGATCAGGCGAATAATCCAAGAAAATGGGGCCGGAAAATCGGTACGGAATCGGCGTTGGGACATCGCCCGGACCACCCGATCAGCAGCATCTTCGGGCGTCATTAACATGGGCATGTTGAAACTGTTCTTGTTGGTTAGACGGGTTTTGATGAATCCCGGATTGACGATCCGGACAGTGACGCCTGTACCTGCCAAATCATGGCGCATCGTCTCGGCCAGCGAGATCAGGGCAGCTTTGCTGGAGCCGTAAGAGATCGCATTGGGAAGCCCATGATACCCGGCTAGCGATCCGATCAGGGTGATGTCTCCATTTCCCTTCTGAATTAAGTCAGGCACCGTTTCGCCCAGAACACGCAATGCGCCGAAATAATTAACGTCACTGATCACCAAGGCAGCTTCGGTGTTCCAATCGGCCGTATTGATCGGATCATAGGTGCCCGCATTGTAAACAAGCCCATCAAATGCGCCGACCTCAACCACAGCACGGCAGACAGCATCAAGATCGGTCACATCAAATGGGACAGCACGTGTATTGGGCAACTTCTCACAAATCTCGGCCAGTCGTGATGCATTGCGCGCCGACAAGATAAGATGCGCACCTTGACGGCTAAGCGCCTCGGCCAGCGCTTTGCCTAGCCCTTCGCTGGCACCGATGATCCAATAGGTCTTTCCGTCAAATTTGCTCATTTAAGGGCCTTTTCGCACCGCTAAGTTCAATACGGCGCGATGATTACTTTGGATCACGCGTAGTGTTCTGAGCATAGGGCAGTCATCATTACGTAGTACGATGGAAAAAAACTTCTACTCCGGTTGATCCAGTGCACCATTCCCAGCGTATCCTATTGTAAAAGCCAAATAACGAGGATGGAATGTTCGACGAAACCCGGTGCGTACGCAAGAAAATAGCAGTTATTGGTGCAGGCATTTCAGGTCTCTCCGCAGCTTATTACCTTTCTGAAAATCACGATGTCACCGTGTTCGAGGCTGAACCTCGACTTGGTGGCCATGCCCGTACGGTAATGGCCGGTAAGAATGGTGATCAGCCGGTCGATACCGGTTTTATCGTCTTTAACTACGTCACCTACCCTTATCTGACGCGATTGTTCGATAAATTGAACGTGCCCGTCACAAAAAGCGAAATGAGCTTTGGCGCCACCATCGACAATGGCCGCATCGAATACGGGCTGAACAACCTGCGCACACTGACGGCGCAGAAACGCAATCTTGCGCGTCCGGCCTATTACAAGATGATCGCCGACATCCTGCGCTTTGGAAAAGAAGCCCCCGAAGCCGCGCAGGACGATGACACCACTATCGGAGAGCTGGTGGATCAGCTGCGCCTCGGCCACTGGTTCCGGCACAATTACCTGATGCCGATGTGCGGCGCGATCTGGTCAACACCGGTTGAGTTTGTCGATCAATTCCCCGCCCGCTCTCTGGTCCAGTTCTTCCGCAACCATGCTCTGCTGGCTTCCGGCCGCGCCAATCAGCATCAGTGGTACACCGTGAAAGGCGGCAGCATCGAATATGTCCGTCGGATCGAGGCAGCTTTGCGCAAGCGAGGCAGCGATATTCGTCTAGCTTCACCCGTACAAGGGATTGAACGGCATGATCTGGGCGTCACCGTACATGCAGGCGGCGAGACTGATTTGTTTGATGAGATCATTATGGCCACCCATTCAGACCAGTCCCTTGCCATTTTAGGTGATGCGGCGACAAAGGCGGAAAAACATGCTCTCGGTGCGATCAAGTATCAACCGAACAAAGCCATTCTTCACTGTGATCCCCGCCAGATGCCACGTCGGCGTGCCTGCTGGTCCAGTTGGACCTACCGGTCGCAAAAAGGCAATGTTGGGGTCACATATTGGATGAACCGGCTACAGAACATTCCCGACAGTGATCCGCTGTTCGTGACCCTGAACGCCGCATCAGACATTCCTGCGGACAAAATCTATGACGAGGTCGAATTCGCCCACCCGGTATTCGACAAAGCCGCCTTGCGTGCTCAAGGGCAGATTCGTCAGATGCAGGGACAGAACCGAACCTGGTTTGCTGGTGCCTATAACCGGCATGGCTTTCACGAAGACGGGATCGCCAGTGCCATGCACGTGGTTGAGCGCATAACTGGCACCCCGCAGATAATCGGAGCTGACAATGATATCTCTGAAAAAGAACTCGCCGTTCCTGCCTCAGCCTAAACTCGCCGCGACACTGGTGTCGCTGGTGCTTCTGGCCCCCGGAGCACCGGCAGCGTCACCCGTTTTTGGTGCCCTAAACGATGCTGAGTTACGCGGCTCAGCGACGTTCCGCTATTTGGGTTTCCCAATCTATGATGCGCAGCTGTTCACCCCAGGCGGCACGCCTCTGAATTGGAGCCAGGATTTCGGGCTTGAACTGCGCTATCGCCGAAACCTGTCCAAAAAGGCTCTGGTGAACTCCACATTGGACGAGATGAAGCGGATCGGACGTGCCGCCCCCGTGCGCAGCCAACTTGATGTCTGTTTCGACGCCGTCAGCAAAGGCGATCGCTATCTTGCGATCTCGCAAGGGCCAAACAAGGTTGGGTTCTGGCTGAACGGGCGCAAAGTTTGCACCATATCCTATCCGGGCATCAAACGCAGCTTCATGTCGATCTTTTTGGGCGACAACACCCGGTCGGCATCATTCACCCGGACATTGCGAGGCAACTGATGCTGTATCCGCGGGTCAGTCTCTATGCGTTGATGCTGGCTGCGGCGGGTATCCCGCTATACATCCATTTGCCTCGGTTTGCGGCCGTGAACCTCGGTATTGGGCTAGGAGTGATCGGCACCGTTCTGCTGGTCATCCGGCTAGTTGATCTGGTGCAGGATCCACTAATCGGCTGGGCGATTGATCACTGGCCAAGCAGGCAGATCCTGTTCGCCACCGCCGCAGCGCTGGGCCTGGCGGTCGGATTTCCGTTGCTTTTCGGACTGCCGGAAGGGGCCAGTATCCCCGTATTAGTATCTATTTTGATCCTTTTGTTTTCAGCCTACAGCCTCGGAACCATCCTGCTCTACGGACGCAGCGCGACTCTTGCAAAACAGGCCAACCCGAAAGAGTTAATGACGCTGGCTGCCTTCCGAGAGGGCGGGCAACTGACCGGCGTGATAATCGCCGCCGCTGCACCCGCCCTGTTCGTAGCCGTTGGTGCTGGTGCACAAGGATATCCGGCCTTTGGTCTGTTCCTGGGAATTCTGGCGGTCGTGACATTGGCCGTGACATTGCCAATGTGGCGACGCACGCCAATCACTGGGCACGGGCTGTCTTTCGCGGTCCTTGGACGGTCCGGTGCTTTGCGTCTACTCGCTCTTGCGTTGGTGAATAGCCTGCCCGTCGCGATCACCTCAACCCTGTTCCTGTTCTTTGTTGAAGACCGGCTGCAACTGCCTGGCAAAGCGGGGCCTTTGCTGATCTTGTTCTTTCTCAGCGCGGGGCTCAGCGTGCCGTTCTGGGCAAAGCTCAGCAACAGGATTGGCCCGAAACAGACTCTGATGATTGCCATGCCGCTGGCCATTGTCGGTTTTGTCGGGGCTGCGCTTCTGGCCCCCGGTAATCTAGCCGGATTCGCGATCATCTGCCTGGCATCCGGCGCCGCTTTGGGGGCGGACATGGTGGTGCTGCCCGCCATGTTCTCGGTCGTTTTAACCCGCGCTGGGTTGAACGCATCTGCCGCGTTCGGCATCTGGTCCTTCGCAGGCAAGCTTGGACTCGCGCTGGCTGCCTTTTTCACTCTGCCGCTACTGGAACGCAGCGGCTTTACACCCGGACAGGCCAATTCGGCTGAGGCTTTGAACACACTCACCCTCGCCTATGCTGTCCTGCCTTGCATTCTTAAACTTGGAGCGTTTGGCTTGGTCCTGACGCTCCCGACAGAGGTCTCTGCCAAATGAAAACGCTCCTGTTCTGTCTTCTCGCCATATTTGCGGTGTTCGCTGTGAAGAACCGTTTCCTCAGCTTCCGGTCGCAATCACCGTCCGACTACAGCGGGACCGGGCCTGAGTTTTCGCTGAAGAAGAACCTGAATGGAGAGATCCTGTCGGAGGGGCTGATCTATGGCCCGAACGGCAAGATGTCGAACAGCTTTGTCGCGCGAATGGTCGGCGAATGGGAGGGCAACACCGGCACGTTGTCCGAGTATTTCACTTATTCCAATGGCAAACATATGGCCCGCAAATGGCATCTGACGCTGGGCACCGGAAACACCTTCACCGCAACGGCGGATGATATTGTGGGCGAAGGCAAAGGTGTGATCTCGGGCGCGACCGTAAAACTGACCTATCGCATCATCCTGCCCGACGATGCGGGCGGGCACACACTGGATGTGACGGACTGGATGTACCTCACCGAAAATGGGGTGATCATGAACCGTTCCGAGATGCGCAAATTCGGGATCAAAGTTGCCGAGTTGGTCGCCACAATGCGCCCGGCCCCCGAGGTCAAGTCGACCCATCTGCATGGTGCAAATGGGCATGATTCAGACTCTGATATGCGGGTTTTGCAATGATCACTCGCCGCACGCTTGTTGCGATCGTCGCCCTCGCGGGGCTGGCGACGCTCACCGCCTGCTCGGGCAAACCCCGCGTCCCTAACACGTTCCTGTCAGACCGTCAGTTGAACCTTGAGGAATTCTTTGAAGGTAAGACCGTCGCCTACGGCCAGTTTCAGGATTTGCTTGGCAACGTCCCTCGTCGCTTCACGGTCGATATCGACGGCAAGTGGGACGGTGAGACCCTGACGCTTGTTGAGGATTTCGTCTACGACGATGGCGCCACCGAGCAACGGATTTGGACTCTGACCAAAACCGGCGAAGACACTTGGACCGGCACCGCGCCCGGTGTGCTGGGCACTGCCAGCGGGGTTGAGCGAGGCGATACGTTTAACTGGAAATACAAAATCGATCTGCCGGTTAAAGACGGCACCATGCGGGTCAATTTCGATGACTGGATGTGGCTCTTGTCCGATGACCGGCTACTGAACCGAGCCTATGTCTCACGATATGGCGTGAGGTTGGGTGAGGTCATTTTGTTCTTTGAGAAAAAGTAGCCACCCCGCCAGTACAGCCAGCGGGGTGTAATAAGCTCAAACAGTTCCGCCCAAGCTGCCTTCCAACTCGACCATTTCCTGACCACCGGCCATCAGGTCCTGCAGCTCTTCCGGGGTGATCTGGCCACGCTGCGCTGTGCCTAGCGTCTGGCCACGGTTTAGAACCGTGAATCGGTCACCCACTGCCAATGCATGACGAACGTTATGGGTGATGAAGACAACGGCAATGCCCTGCTTGCGCACTTTGTCGATCGTCGCCAGCACGTTGGCCGTTTGGCGCACACCAAGGGCCGAAGTCGGTTCGTCCAAGATCAACACCTTAGCCCCGAAATGCACAGCACGCGCAATGGCAACAGTTTGGCGTTCACCACCCGATAACGTGCCAACCGCTTGATCGGGTCCACGCAGGTTGATGCCCATCTTCTTCATTTCTTCCATCGTGACCTTGTTGGCATAGTCATGATCGAAAAGCTGGATAGGACCGACCTTCTTGACCGGCTCGTTGCCCATGAAGAAGTTGCGAGAAACCGACATCAGAGGGATCATCGCCAGATGCTGGTGGACTGTCGCGATCCCGGCTTCGATCGCATCGCGCGGGTCCGCGAAATGCATGGGATGGCCTTCAAACAGAATCTCGCCATGCGTGGGCTGGTGTACCCCGGACATAGTCTTGATGAAGGTCGACTTACCCGCGCCGTTATCGCCAAGAAGACAATGACATTCACCGGGGAACACATCCACCGAGACACCTGCCAGTGCGATCACGCTGCCAAAGTGCTTTTCGATGTTCTTCATCTGGATGATGGGTGCATGTTCGGGATTCATATCAACGCTCCCCTGTGATGATGCGGCGAATATAGGTGTTAAGGATCACGGCCCCCAGAAGGATCACACCCAGGAACACCCGGAACAGTGAGCTTTCGACCCCGGCAAAGAACAAGCCCTGCTGCACGACGCCAAAGATCAACGCGCCAAGCGCAGCACCCAGAACCGAACCGTAGCCTCCGGTCAGAAGCGCGCCACCGATGACAACGGCAATGATCGCTTCGAACTCTTTCAGCAGACCCCGATCGGCACCAGCGGATCCGAACTCCATGACCTGACAGACGGCGAAGATCGTGGCGCAGAAGGCGGTGAACATGAACATCAGAATTTTGACCCGGTTCACGGGAACACCCGAGTTACGGGCCGCCTCAGCATCACCACCCGACGCGAAAATCCAGTTTCCGAATTTGGTTTTGGTCAGCAACACATGGCCAAAGATGATCAACACGATCGCCCAGACAATCAGCATCGGAACCCCATCCACGACGGGCTGACCTTGACGCGTGCCGCGTTCGAACACGGCGATGATCCCGGCGTCCCCCATCCACTGAAAGAAACCTTGCAGGATTTTGCCGCCAAAGATTGGCGCCAGCCAATCACCCTCGGCCGCGTCCTTTACACCACCAATGATGGTTTTGCGTTCGATCACCTGCGGCAGGAAGATTGTGAAACCACGCAGGATAAACAAGAAGGCCAGGGTGACAATGAAGCTGGGAAGCCCTGTACGGATCACGATCCAACCATTCAGCGCGCCAATTGCCAATGCCATGGCGAAGGTAACGATGATGGCCATCCAGACCGGCCAGGCCAGTGTGACCGAAAAGATTGCGATCATCATCCCTGAAAAGCCGATCATCGAACCGACTGACAGGTCAAACTCACCGGCGATCATCAGAAGACAAGCACCCACGGCAATGATCATGAACTGCGCTGATACAACCGACCAGTTCATCATGCCCTGTGCGTTAAACATCCCGCTGTCGAAAGCAAAGAGCAGGAAAAAGGTGAACACAGCGACCGTGCCGACCATTCCGCCAAGTTCCGGCCGGATCAGCGCCTTGCGCAGCGGAGAAATCTCTTTGATCCGTTCGTCGGTTACAGCCGTATTTTGAGCAGACTCGCTCATAAGAACGCCCCTCCGAGTTATGCAGTGATTTTGCGTCTGAAAGTCAAAACGGGCACCCCATGCTCAGGGTGCCCGCGTTTAAAGAATTAGCGGTACTCGCCAGCGAATTCTTCGATTTTGCTCAGACCGTCTGCAGTTACGAAACCGGGGCCCGAGTTGATGTTGTTGCCTGGTAGAACACCGTAGCGGTGGTAGTTTGCCATAACAACAACCGGCAGATATGCCTGCAGGAAGGGTTGCTGGTCGATACCCCACTGGATCACGCCGGACTTGATGCCTTTGACGATTTCACCACCCAGATCGAAGGTGCCGAAATAGATGTCACCAGCCATGCCGTTTTCTTCCAGGGCCAGGATAGTCGGATCAGCCGAGGTCGGGCCAAGCGTCAGCACGGCATCCGTATCCGGATTCGCCGACAGATAGGCCAGCACACGGTTCTTAATTTCGGCAGGGTCCTGACCGGCGTCAATCATCTGATCGCCCAGTTCGATCCCCAGACCGTCTGCAAAACCCTGGCAGCGTTCCTGGCTGGAGGGTTGCACGATATAGTGGTTCACGCACAGGAACGAGCCGATTCCGTCGCCTTTGGCCCGCTGGCCTGCGGCGAAGCCGGCGTCATATTCGGGCTGACCAACATACATCAGAGCGCCAACTTCACGCGCTTGATCCGGGGTGCCGGTATTCATGATGATCACGTCTACACCCGAATCCACGGCCGATTTGATTGGACCACTCAACACGTCATAGTCCGCCAGCGTGGTAATGATCCCATTCGGTCCCGAGGCCGCGGCCTGATCGATGATCCGCGCCATATCGGCAAGGTCGCCGGTAGGCGGGTTGCGATATTCAACCTCGACACCCATCTGGTCGCCCGCAAGCGCGATACCATTCTTGATGGTATTCCACCAGCTGTCGCTGTCAGGGGCGTGGCTAACCAGAATGTATTTCTCACCCTCAGCCGCAGCGCTCGTGGCTGCGATCAAAGGCGTCGCTGCGACGACAGCGGCCAGTGCCAGCTTCTTCGTCAGTGAAGTCATAATGTCCTCCCAAAACATATCGTTTTCCCGGAATGAGGTTTTTTCTCCGAACCTCTCCGACTCGATTTAGAACATATCTGATATCTTTTTGCAACCGGTTGCAAAACATAATAGAAGTGTTTCATACTGTATCTGCCAGAGAATACGGGTAAAAGGGCTGCTAAAAACTTAGAAAGGTCAGGCGGAATATGGCTGTCACATTGAAAGAGGTTGCAGAACGCGCGGGGGTTTCCCGGTCCGCTGTGTCGCGCACTTTCACCGATGGAGCCTCGGTTTCCGACAAAATGCGTCGCAAGGTTGAGAAGGCCGCGCGAGAGCTGGGATACAGCCCAAACGCCCTGGCGTCCTCGCTGACAACAGGACGTACAAAACTGATCGGGCTGGTCTCGAACAACTTTCACAACCCTATTTTTCTTGAAGTCTTCGACCTTTTTACCCGCGGTCTACAGGACCGCGGCCTGCGCCCGTTGCTGGTGAACCTAACCGATGAGGTAGATCCGGCAAACTCGGTTCGTATGTTACGGCAGTATTCGGTTGATGGCGTCGTGGTGGCATCCTCGACGTTGCCACCTGGTTTTGCCAAAGCGTTTCGCGATGCAGGTGTACCGGTGGTTCACAGTTTCGGCAGGTCCTCTTCGTCACCCCAGGTTCATGTTGTGGGCATCGACAACGTGGAATGCGGGCGCATGGCGGCGCGCGAACTTGTTGCACGCGGATATGGAAAGGTGGCCTTCCTTGGCGGACCCGAAGCCGCAACTTCTACACAAGATCGCCATGCGGGCTTCATGTCAGAAATGGCGCTGCACCCTCAGATCACTGTGACCTGCTCATTTGCCGAGGCCTACTCATTCGACGCAGGTCGTCAGGAAATGCTGAGCCTTTTGAAGTCTGAACGGGCTGATGCCTATTTCTGCGGTGATGACGTATTGTCCATCGGAGTGTTGTCCGCGATTTTGGATAGTGGCCTAAACGTGCCCGAGGATATTGGCATCATTGGCCTGAACGACATGGAAATGGCGCGGTGGGAGAATATCGACCTCACCACGATCCATCAGCCAATCCGCCAGATCGTCAGTTCCTCGATCGAGTTGATGGTGGCGACCCTGAACGAGCCTGACCGATACCCTGAAGCGCGCATCTTTCCCTGCTCGGTGGTGGAACGGGGCACGTTGCGCCCCGTCCCTTAAATTTATCGGAACATCGGTGGGCGCGCATCCATCCACACGCTGCCCTGTTTTGCCGACTCGACCGCAGTATGCACCGCTGCCATCGACCGCACGCCGTCTGCAGCATTCGGCAGACCGTCACGGGTATCTCCGGATATGGCATCCGCCAGATCGCAATAGATATTGGCAACCGCCAACGGGAACCCTTCAGGATGCGCAATCGCCACGCGGCTTAGGCGCTGAGCCTCTTCGTGCAAACCGCCCTCACCTTTTTCGATGATCTGCATGCGACCGCCAACAGGCGTATAGATCAACTGATTTGGCTGCTCGGACGCCCAGCGCAAGCCGCCTGTTTCCCCAAACACCTGAATGTCGAACCCGTGCTGCCGACCGATGGCGACAGACGAAGTCCACAACCTTCCAACTGCGCCTTTCTGTGTCCGGAAGTTGACCATGGCGTCATCTTCCAGCTCGCGGCTACCGATGGTTGAAGCGAAATCCGCCGACAGAGTCTCAACCTCATCATCGGCGATAAAACCAGCCATATGCATTGCATGGATTCCACAATCTGCGAACTGCCCAGACACGCCCGCCATCGCCGGATCATAGCGCCAGCGGACGCGCGGATTGTCGGCATCAGTGGCATCCCCATGATGGCCATGGCTGAAATTGGTGACGACAAGACGGACCTTGCCGATCTCACCGGCGCGCACCATCGCACGGGCCTGACGCACCATCGGATAGGCCGAATAGCAATAGTTTACCGCGCAAATCTTGCCGGATTTCTCGGCAACTTTGACGATCTCTTCGCCCTCCTCCACGGTCATGGTCATGGGTTTTTCGCAAAGCACATTGAACCCGGCCTCAAGGAATGCCTTGGTGATCTCAAAATGCGTGGCATTGGGCGTGGCCACGGTGACCAGATCGATCCGGTCTTCGCGTCCGCGCTCACCTGCCAACATCTCGGTCCAATCGCCATAGGCACGATCTGCCGCGATGCCCAGCCTTTGCGCGTATTCGCGACCAACATCGGGCCGGTGATCCAGCGCCCCAGCAGCGAATTCGAAATGCCCGTCCGCCAGCGCGCCCAAGCGGTGCGCCGGTCCGATCTGGCTGCCTTCGCCGCCGCCAATCATGCCCCATTTCAGCTTGGTCATGGTCTTGGCCTCCTCAATTGAAACCAATGGATTCGAGGTATTCGCGGTTCTTCCGCGCGTCGCCGACTGGATCAGGATCGAGTGTAGGATCGCAGTCCTGTTCAACCGTGCACCACCCGGTGAAGCCTGCATCCAGCAGCACCTGACGGACCGACGGGAAGTCTACGTCGCCTTCACCCAGATTGCAGAAAATCCCCTGCCCGCAGGCATGGTAGAAGCCCGTCCGGTTGGCAATGACATCCGCCTTCACGGTTGGCGAAATATCCTTGAAGTGCATATACGAGATCCGATCAACGTAGCGCTGCATGAAACCAACCGGATCAAACCCGGCATAAGAATGATGCCCGGTGTCGAAGCAGATTTTCAGAAGGTTTTCATCGACTTCATCCAGCAATCGAATGAGTTCCGGCTCAAAGTCCATGAAACCTGCCGCATGGGCGTGCATGCCCACCGTCAGCCCGTATTCTTCCGCGCCAATGCGTGCGCTTTCGGCGATCCGGTCGCGATATGCCGTCCACTCGGCCTTATCCATCTGCTCGGCTTCATCGGCGCGACCTGCGGTTGGTGCGCGACGGGGTGAGATCGCATCGATCAACACCAGATGCTGTGCCCCATGCGCCTTCAACGCGCGGGCGGTACGATGAGTGGCATCCAGCACATCCTCCCACGCGTTGGGGTCATGATAGTTGCGGAACACCACGCCCCCGATCAATTCCAGATCATGCTCGGCAAGCGCATCGGCCAGAACTGCTGGGTCTTCAGGCATAAAGCCCACTGGGCCCAGTTCGATGCCCTTGTACCCAGCCTGGGCACAGTCGCTGAGAACGGTTTTCCAATGCGGATTGCGCGGGTCCAGCGCGAATTCCACGCCCCAGGAACAGGGCGCATTACCAATTCTGATGCTCATCTTGTCTTGTCTCCGATGCTCAGAAATCTTCGATGTTTTTCCAGTTTTCATCCGCCGACGACGCCAGCGCCGCAGCAACGATCCGGTTGACCTCATGCCCGTCACGGAAGGTCGGCCAAACCGGCTTGCCTGTCTCGATCGCGCGCAGGAAATCACGCGCTTCGATGATGATCTGATCCTGATAGCCCGTGCCATGGCCAGGGCCCTGACAGAACGGCTCATAGTCCGGATGGGCGGGTCCGGTCAGGATTTTGCGGAAGCCGCGTTCGGACTCGGGGCCTTCCATGCGGTAGAGCCACAATGCGTTCTGATCCTCCTGATCAAACCGGATCGCACCCTTGGTGCCGCTGATCTCGTAGGCGTATCCCATCTTGCGTCCGGTCGCGATGCGGCTGAAATACATCGATCCCATCGCCCCGTTCGCGAAGCGCACCATCATCTGGGCGTGATCGTCGTTATCCACTTCACCACCCGGGCGGGTTTTATGAACCGTTTCAACCTCGGCCATCACGCGCTCGATTGGCCCAATTAGGGCTAGCGCCGCGTTTATCATGTGTGGCGCTAGATCGCCCATCGTCCCGTTGGACATTCCAGATGTACGCCAGGTCGCCGGTGCCTGCGGGTCGGCATAAAAATCTTCGGTATGCTCGCCGCGAAACCATGTGATGTCACCGATCTCACCATTGGCGATCAACTGACGAGCATGTTGGCTGGCGGGTGTGCGGATATAGTTGAATCCGACCATGTTGGTCAAACCTGAGGCCTCTGCCGCAGCCACCATGGCATCGCCATCTTCCATCGATGCGCCCAGGGGTTTCTCGCATAAAACCGGCTTACCCAGCGCAAAGGCTGCCAGAGCAATCTCGCGATGCGTTTCCTGAGGGGTGGCGATCACAACCGCCTCGACCTTCGGATCGCTCACAAGCTCGCGCCAGCTATCTGTCGAACGCGCGAATCCATAAGACTGACGATAACGCTCGGCGCTTTCTGGCGAGGATGCGCACACCATCTCAAGTCGCGGGCGCAAAGCGGTGTTGAACACTGCCCCGACCGAAGACATGGCGACCGCATGGGCCTTACCCATATACCCGCCGCCCAGAATGCCAATGCCGATATCTGCCATTCCGACGCCCTCCTCCGCTTTTTCTTGAAAACCATTTGCAACCGGTTGCAAAACTTGTATCGTGAGAATAGGACTCTCGCAAGCTGCATTCGGCATTGCACCTCAATTTTCCTAAAGGAGCCCGCAGACATGTCCGCGCAACATGACACTGTTTACCTGACAACGGCGCAGGCGATCATTCGCTGGCTGTCGAACCAATTTATCGAGATCGATGGACAGGAATATCGTTTATGTGGCGGGGGTTTCGGGATTTTCGGCCATGGCAACGTGACCTGCCTGGGAGAGGCCCTGAATACCGTGCGGGATGAGTTGCCACTCTATCGTGGGCAGAATGAACAGAGCATGGGATTCGCGGCCGCAGGATATGCCAAGCAGTGGCTGCGTCAGCGATTCATGTTCTGCACCGCCAGCGCGGGACCCGGTACCGCGAATCTGCTGACTGCCGCCGGGCTTGCCCATGCCAATCGCTTGCCGATGCTGATGCTGTGCGGGGATACATTCATCACCCGCTTGCCTGATCCGGTTCTGCAGCAGATGGAGAACTACTATGACCCGACCTTCGGCGTGAATGACGCCTTCAAGCCGGTCAGCCGCTATTGGGATCGCATCACGCATCCGGCACAGGTCATTCAATCTCTGCCCGCCGCCATTGCGACGATGCTGGACCCGGGCGATTGCGGGCCTGCTTTCCTCGGGTTGCCGCAAGACGTGCAGGGTTGGACCTATGACTACCCGGTGAAGTTCTTTGAAAAGAAAGTCCACCGCATTCGTCGCCAATCGCCTGATGCGGATGAGATCGCTGATGCGGTTGCCGCGCTGGCAGGCGCGAAACGCCCGATGATCATCGCAGGCGGCGGCGTTCAGTATTCCAAAGCTGTCACCGAACTGACTGAGTTTGCCGAGAAGCACCAGATCCCGGTCGTCGAAACCATCGCAGGCCGCGCCAACATGCTGGCAACCCATCCGCTGAATATCGGCCCGATTGGCGTGACGGGTTCAGACAGTGCCAATGCGATTGCAGAAAAGGCCGATGTGATCGTCGCAGTCGGCACGCGGCTACAGGATTTCACAACCGGATCGTGGACCGCCTTTGACAAGGACGCTCAGTTCATCTCGATCAACGCAGCGCGGCATGATGCGGGCAAGCACATGTCCTTGCCGGTTGTGGGGGATGCAAAGTTATCTTTGAAGTCTCTAACACAGGCAGTTGACTATACCGCTCCTGCTGAGTGGGTCTCGTTGGCGCAGGAAGAGCGGCACAAGTGGGATGCCTATGTGGCCGAGAATGTCTCCTACGGAAACCGTCCGAATTCCTACGCTCAAGCCATCGGCGTCGTGAATGAGCTGTGCGACACGCGCGACCGTGTGGTTGCCGCTGCTGGGGGATTGCCCGCCGAGGTTACAGCCAACTGGCGCACTCTGGATATCGGTACCGTCGATGTCGAGTTCGGCTTTTCCTGCATGGGCTATGAGATCGCAGGCGCCTGGGGTGCGCGCATTGCCCAATCCGAGCGCGAGCCTGAGAAAGACACCATCACCTTCTGCGGTGACGGCTCGTACATGATGTTGAATTCAGACATCTATTCCTCGGTCTTGAGCCGCAAGAAGATGATCGTGCTGGTGCTGGACAATGGTGGCTTTGCGGTCATCAACAAACTGCAGAACAACACCGGCAACGAAAGCTTCAACAACCTGCTGGAAGATTGCCCGACCATTCCCGAAGCCTTCGGCGTTGATTTCGTGGCCCACGCGGCTTCGATGGGAGCCACAAGCGAGAAGGTCGCGAACCCGGCAGAACTGACCGAAGCGTTCAAGCGCGCGAAGGCCAGCGACAAAACTTACGTAATTGTGATGGATGTGGATGCCTACGAAGGTTGGACGACCGAAGGACATGCCTGGTGGGAGGTTGGAACCCCTCATACCTCGGCCGATGAAAACGTGCGCAATGCCCATGTTGAATGGGAAACCACTCGTGAAAAGCAGCGTAAGGGTATCTGATGAAACGGTTTACAGCAGAGACAGCCGATCCTGACGTCATCGTTGATGAGTTGCTGAATGGCGGCGGAGCGGTTGCCATCTCAGGCCTGTTCACACCCGAGGAAATCGCCGAGGCCCGCGCGATCGTCATGGAGCATTCCGAGGCGGCGGCCGAGAAAGTGACGCATTTTCAGGGGGCCGCAGAAGAAGATGGCAAGCTGAACCTGCAACGCCGTGTGTGGAACCTTTTGGCGAAGGGTGACGTGTTTTCTCGCCTGGCCGCTCACCCGGTTTTGATGAAGATCCTCCGCAAGTTTCTGGGGACCGAGTTCATCATGGGCTCGATCGCTGCCAACCGCATCCTACCGGGCGGTCCGGGGCAAGAGCCGCATGTCGACTATCCCTATTGGGATTTTCACAGCCCCGAAACGCATCCCATGGGTCTGAATGGGTCATTTCCGATGAACGCGCAGGTCTCGGTTTTGCTGGACCCGTTCACTAAGGAAAGCGGCGCGACCGGCTATGTACCCGGATCGCAGAAAGAGCTGCGGTATCCCACACCTGAAGACAAGTTCTTCGACAAATGCGAGCAGATGACCGGTGAGCCCGGCGATGTTGCTCTTTTCTATGGCGTGACATGGCATTGCGCGATGCCAAACAATGCAGATCACGACCGCAGTGCGATCCTGATCCAGTACCTGCCCAAATGGGTCAAACCGATGGAAGATATGCCTGCTGCGCTACCGCAAGATTTCCTCAATCAAGCAAGCCCCGACATGCGGCAATTGCTGGGTCTGAACTATCCCTACCCCGAGGTGCTTGATGCTGCGCGGGCAGGCAATACCGAGGGGCGCAAGTGACACTAGTCAAAGGCATAAAAGGCAACCGCTTTGCCGTGTTCGGACGCGCGGGTATGGATTTGTTTGCTGGTCCCATCGGCACCAAAAGCGTTGATGCGGATACGTTCCATGCCGATCTGGGCGGCTCAAGCGCCAATATCTGCGCGGGGCTGGTCAAGCTTGGCGGTCAAGCCGCGTTGGTTACATCTGTATCAGATGATGCAGTCGGCCGATTCTGTGTGAACCAGCTGCAGGATTATGGCGTTGAAACGCGATATGTCCGTGCTGTGGGCGGCGAGGCGCGTACGTCCTTGGCTGTCTACGAAAGCTGCATCGAAGACTTTCAGAATGTCATCTACCGCAACGGCGCCGCCGATTTTCAGGTGACCGAAGCTGATATGGATGCGGTGGATTATACCTCGTTTTCTGCCCTGATCACGGCAGGCACAGTGTTTGCGGCAGAGCCTTCACGCTCGGCTACGTTTCGCGCGTTTGAAAACGCGCGCGCCGCTGGTTTACCAGTGATCTTCGACATTGATTATCGTCCCTATAGTTGGCCCTCGGCGCAGGTGGCCTCAGATGTTCTGACCCGCGCTGGGAACGAAAGTGATCTAATCGTCGGCAACGACGAAGAATTCGGCTTTATGGCGGGCGGCATTGAAAAGGGGCTAGACAAAGCCCGTGAACTGGCTGCCAACGGCAAGATGGTGGTCTACAAGATGGGCCATGAAGGGGCCATCACCCTGACCGACGGGCAAGAGATCCGCACCGGCATCTACCCGGTCACCGCTGTGAAACCCAATGGCGCGGGCGACAGCTTCCTGGCCGGTCTGCTGGCCTCAATCGCGGCGGGGCATGACCTGCGCGACGCAGTGCTGCGCGGCTCGGCCTGCGCGTCCATCGTCGTATCGAAACCCGGTTGCGCCGGGGCCATGCCGACCACGCCTGAACTTGACGATTTTCTGGCCCGACACCCGGGCCCCACGGATACCTGAAAGGAGACGCAGATGCATATCGCGCCCCATGACAACCAGAACAAACCTATTGTCGATGCCGACAATGATCTGGTGCCGCTGAACTATTTCAACATCGTCAAGCTAAAAAAGGGCGAAGTGTTCGAATACGCGGTACCTGGCTATGAGACTTGCATTGTGCCTGCCACTGGCACTGTAGATGTGGATGTGGACGGAGCGATTTATACCAACCTCGGCAACCGCACCATCGACGTCTGGGATGGCGACCCCGAAGGTGTCTATGTACCCGTCGGCGCTAAGGTTCGCATTACTTGCGTGACGGACGAGACCGAGACCTTCATAGCGGGCGCTAAGTTCGACCGCGTGCTTGAGCCTTTTGATGTCCGCGTGCCCGAGCTGGATCTGGTTCAATACGGTTCTGACGACACCAAAACGCACCGCAAGATCAAACACATTCTTGGCGCAAACCACCACGACAAGGTGGGCCGCCTGCTGGTGTCTGAACTTTTCACCGTGGGTCAAGGCGGTTGGTCTGGTTTTCCTAGCCACAAACACGACACCGACCGCAAAGGTGACGATGGCGAGATGATCGAAACCCGCCATGACGAGACCTACAATTTCCGCTTCCGGCCCGACTATGGCTCGGGCATCCAGATGCTCCAGCGTGAGGACAACAAGCCGGGCGATGCCTATCACATCATGGATGGTTCAACGATCATGATCGACAAAGGCTATCACCCTTGCGCGGTTCTGCCGGGGTACGAAATGTACTATTTCACCATCCTCGGCGGCCTCAGCCAGCGCTCGCTAAAACAGTACTTCCAACCGACCCATGCAGCCCAACTGCACACCATCCCCGGAATCATGGACATGGTGGCCAAGTTCAAATGAGCCTTGTGACATTATCGGACGCGCTGCAACCCGCGCTGCGTGGCGGCTATGCCGTGGCCGGGCTGGTGACTTTGGGCTGGGAGGATATGCGCGCCTATGTGGCCGCCGCCGAAGCCGAAGGCGTGCCTATCATCCTACAAGCCGGTCCATCCTGCCGCGAACACACGCCGCTGCCGGTTCTGGGCAAGATGTTCCGCCATTTGGCCGAGGGGGCAAGCGTACCTGTCGTGGCCCATCTGGATCACGGCTACACCCATGAAGACTGCCGCATCGCCATCGACAGTGGCTTCACTTCGGTCATGTTCGACGGCTCGCGCAAGCCATTGGAGCAGAACATTGCCGAGACCGCAGCGATTGCCGAAATGGCCCATTCTGCCGGTGTTTCCTGCGAAGGTGAAATCGGTTTTGTTGGCTATTCCGGCGGCGAGGGTTCGGACGGCACTGATCCGGATGAGGCCGCGCAATTCGCCCATGAGACCGGCGTCGACGCGATGGCAATCTCGGTCGGCAACGTCCATCTGCAACAGAATAAAGAAGGTGGCTTGGACGAGGGCCGCATCCGCGCTATCGAAGCCGTGACTGAAGTACCGCTGGTGATCCATGGCGGTTCAGGGGTACCGGTCACACAGCGCTCTGCTCTGGCACGCGGGTCGAAAATCTGCAAATTCAACATCGGGACCGAATTGCGGATGGCATTTGGTAATGCCTTGCGTACTGCCGTAAATGCCGACCCGGACAGGTTCGACCGCGTTCAAATCTTGAAAGAAACACATGAACCGGTGGTCGAGGCGACACGCCGGGTTCTACAAGCCTTCAAAGGGGCATGAGATGCTGAATATCGGCTTACTGGGCTGCGGACGGATCGGGCAGGTTCATGCGCGCTCGATCGGGCAGATTGATGGCGCGCGAGTCAGCGCGGTGGCAGATGCGTTTGCGGAGCCGGCTCAGATGCTGGCCGACAAAACCGGCGCACAGGCCCTGTCGGCGGAAGACCTGATTGGAAGTGCGGATGTTGACGCTGTTGTCATCGGCACCCCGACCGATACCCACTACGATCTGATCCACAAAGCCGCGAATGCTGGCAAAGCGATCTTCTGCGAAAAGCCAGTTGATATGTCCGCAAACCGCATCCGCGACTGCATCAAAGTTGTCGAAGCCACCGGCGTGCCCTTCATGACGGCCTTCAACCGCCGCTTTGATCCCAGCTTTGCCAATATCCAGTCCCGTATCGCCAACGGCGAAATCGGAAACGTCGAGATCGTCACCATCCTGTCCCGCGACCCCTCGCCGCCACCAATCAGTTATATCGAAAGCTCGGGTGGGCTGTTCCGCGATATGATGATCCACGATCTGGATATGGCGCGCTTCCTGCTGGGTGAAGAACCAATCAGCGTCTACGCGGTTGGCTCATCACTAGTCGACCCCGAGATCGGCAAGGCCGGAGATGTCGATACCGCTGCTGTCACCCTGACCACGGCGAGCGGCAAGATTTGCCAGATTTCAAACTCACGCCGGGCAAGCTATGGCTATGACCAACGCATTGAAGTTCATGGTGAGAAGGGCATGTTGCGGGCTGAAAACATGCTGGAAAATGCGGTCGAGATTGCGACACCTGCCGGGTTTCAGAAATCCCCCGCGCGACATTTCTTCCTTGAGCGATATGAAAGCGCCTATCGGGCAGAAATGGGACACTTCGTTGATGCGGTGTCTCGCGCATCCTCTCCCTCTCCAGGTATCGTTGACGGGTTACGGGCGCAGGAACTGGCAGATGCGGCAGACACTTCCTTGAAGCAGGGATCGGTTGTGAAGCTCGCTTAATGCCTCACAAACTGAAATGAGGGATGAGGTACGACGCGCTGCACTCGTACCCCCTCAAGAAATCACCAGACATCCTCCAAGCGCGCCGTAACTGCTTGGTATCCGCATGAGATGTCCGGAATGTGTCTGAAAGATTAAATTTTTCGGGCGTTGTGCAAACCGACATACGTGGTTACTCGCTTCGAGCACGCGGCACGCCGTGGAGCCAGTGTTGCGATCTTTTGCAGATACAGGGCCAAGTTTGGCGGGATGAACGTTCGGGTGCGAAGGATCTGCGAACGCCGCGGGACGAGAACAACTGTCTGCGACGGATGTTGGCGCCTGTCATGCTAGATAACGGGGCAATGAAGGTTCTTTCGACAAAAAAACTTACGGCGATTTTTCGTCCTCCGTTGATCCAGGGACAATAGTCAGGCGTGTGAACTGAACGGCCTGTTTAAGTCAGTCTTCCAATACCAGATACAATATCGGGGTAATGAAGTCCTTCGCGAGCAATAGCGGGAATTGGAGAATGAACGTCGCCAGTCCGACTATCCATTTGCCAATAGGTGATCGCCTGAAATCACCGTAAAGCGTCGTCTGGACATTCTGCCGTCTACGCCAATCTCAACCGTGCCACCCAAACTGCTTCGCCTGAGCTACTCAAGGGCTCCATTCAGCAAGCCTCGACCGGCCCTCTAATCTACAGAAAGAAATGAGGATTGATGCTAAATCCAGACGGCCCGGATCAACGTGCTGGATCACGCCATGGGAGATCCGGCGCGGAACCAAAGCTGATCTCAAACTACCCACAAGACCTTGAAGGGTTGGCCACTTTGGTTCCAATAGATTCAAATAATCGGGTTCGTTGGGCGGCCCTTCTCGTGTTACAAGCTATTAATTCATTGCTGTAATTCCGAAATATCAACTGGGAGATATGGCAAGCCTCACCATTGGAGCTTGCAAATCTAATCGGGCTAACAGCAGCATAATCCATGTTTGCAATTATCTCTCAAAACTTTGGGCGACTACGCTTGAATTTCCTAAGTGCAATCAAACAAAAATGAACGTCTCGTCACAAAATATTTTTAGGCATTTTGGGGATCTGGTACCGGATCAGCGGATGTGCAGGTCGAACGAATTGCCACAGACTCTGGCTGTACGCAGAAAAGCTGTTATGTTTCCACCAAGCCAACGGGGAACGCTGCCAAATATACATCAGTACAAAAACAAGAAGCAGCTGCAATCTCCCCTCGAGCCAACAGGGACAAATAAACATGAATAATCGTTTGCGCAAAATCACCATCGTTGGGGGTGGTACAGCCGGTTGGATGACCGCGCTGATCTTGGACATGGTGTTTTCACGCACTTCGGCGCCTAAGGATCGCCCGCGTATTTGCCTGATCGAGAGCCCCAATATCTCAACCGTGGGCGTTGGGGAAGCAACTGTACCGCGTATGCCGGTCACGCTCCGCCAGGCGGGTATTGCCGAGAGGGATTTTTTCCGCGAAACCAACGCGTCATTCAAGCTGGGTGTGAAGTTCTGTAACTGGAACAACGACGCGAAGGGCAATCGCGTTGATTATGTAAACCCGTTTGCGCATGGTCAATTGCTGGAAGGGTTGGAAGCAGCCGAATATTTCCTACGATTTGGCAATGGCGATCGGGACTTTACGCAATCGATCTCACCGCATGATGATCTTGCTCGCCTGTGCAAAGGGGCGCGGCCCTTAGGTGCACCCGAATTCGAGCAGCGGTTTGGTTATGCCTATCATCTGGATGCCGTGAAATTTGCGGGTATGTTGACCAAAGTCTGCACTAAGCGTGGCGTTGAACATATTCAGGATGAAGTTCAATCGGTCGAGCTGGATGAGCACGGTAACGTCAGTCATTTGATGTTAGAGCGCAAGGGCCGCCATGAAATCGAGATGGTCATTGATTGCACCGGCTTCCGCGGGTTGATCATCAATCAGGCTCTGGGCGAGCCATTTATGGATTATTCCGAATACCTGCCTAACGATCGCGCAATGGCCCTGCAGATCGAACATCCCGATCCGGAGAGGATCGAAAGCGTCACTCGGTCGACAGCTCTTGGTGCAGGTTGGACGTGGCGGGTGCCACTCTACAATCGTGTGGGCACGGGCTATGTGTATTCATCGGCGCATCGTACCGATGATCAAGCGGCGGATGAATATCTGGAGTGGCTGGGTGACAGCGGCAAGGGTCTGACACCCCGCGTGATCCCGATGCGCGTCGGCCGCGTACGCAATGCGTGGGTCAAGAACTGCCTTGCGATAGGTCTGTCCGGTGGGTTCATCGAACCGCTTGAAAGTACCGCAATCCATATGATCGATCATGCAATACGCTGGTTCGCTGAACATTTGCCGACACGCGATATCGAGCCAGCGCTGCGCAATCGGTATAACCGTCAGATGAACAAGCTCTACGACGAAGTTCTAGATTTCATCTGTCTGCACTACCGATTGGGCAACCGCACCGATGATCAATACTGGATCGACGCCCGCACCGAGATGAAGATCCCGGATCGGTTGGCTGAGAACCTAGAGCTGTGGCAGCACCGCCTGCCGATGGAACACGATATCGAGTTTGCAACGCTGTTCAATTTCCGCGTTTATCAGACCGTCCTTTTGGGCAAACAGGTCTATGATACTGGCTATGGCACGGGCATACGCGATCGCATTCGGCCGTTGAAGAAACCGATTTGGTTCCAGTGGTGGAAAGGTGCGAAAATGGACCTCGCGCAAATCCTCAAATCAATGCCAGATCACAAAACGTTGCTGCGCGATATCCGAGGAGAGCTGGAGAAACCCGCCTTTGGTAAAGCGGCTGTTGCGAAACCAACAGTCGCGATGCCGGGCACGGCTCCGGCTCCTGTGGTTGTGCAGAACATGCCGAACTTCGCCGAAATTCAAAGTGGCGCGAAGGACTTGCAGCTATTCTAGGGCAGTATTGCAAACGCAACAGAGCGTCTTCCAATACGTTGTAGCAGCACGCATAGCCCACCAATTGCTGGTCAGGTTCTATTTTTAGCGAATAGGCCACTGACCAGCTCATGGTTTGGTATGTCTTTGCGGTCCTATGGATAGCATTCGATGGGGTTTCGGCCAGTTTCAAGGACGGCTTACGATGATGTCCGGAACGATACCGGCCTTGTCGATTGCTGTTTCAATATCGTGTCCAGCAAAGAAACCGTAACCTGAGACCAAAGCCGATGCGATCCCTGCTGCGTTTGCACCCAAAATATCTGTATGCAAGCTGTCGCCGACCATAAGAACGCGGGACTTGTCGATGGATCCCAGCCGTTTGAATGCCAGATCGAAAATGTTGCCGAACGGCTTTCCGAAGAATTCCGGGACCACACCAGTTCGGTCGGCGAGACGATGTGCGAACAGGCCAGGTTCAATTGAAAAGCCACTTTCTCGGGGGGCAACAATATCCGGGTTGCCGACCAATACAGGTCGCTGCCGCTTTGACAAAGCAGACTCCAACAAAGCCTGCCGCGCTTCGGTCCAGGCCGCAGACCCAATCATCAAAAATCCGTCGACCGCATCATAGGGTGTTGGATCTTCTTCCAGATAGGTCAGGTTCAAACCTTCCAGATCGCGAAGGCCCGTGCTTGGTGTTGCCATCAACCCCCAGTGCAGCTCGCGTTGCAAATCAAGATTTGCAAGCAGCGTTGCGCGGCTGGTGATGACATCCTGCGAAGCAAAATCATAGCCAAGCCGAGTGTATTTCTCGATCAATGCCGCATGAGGGAACCCGGCAGCATTCGAAACCACAAGAACGCGCTTTCCCATGGCCTTTAGATTTGCGACCCGTTCAGGCGTACCGGGGATAGCGGTTTCACCAATGTTAAGAACTCCGAACGCATCCAAAAGGAAGACGTCAAACTCATCGGCTACATCTTCAAGTGTTTCCACCCGACGAAAGGACTGGCCAGTAGCGTCAGCAGAGGGCAGACGATGCCGCGCAGCTTCGTATGCATCGAACGCCTCTTCAATCGAGATTTGGCTCAAATGATCGCCCCCCGCACTTTGGCAGAGACCCATTCGCTGATCATCACGGCAATCAGGATGACAATCAGGATCAGGCTGACCTGCGGCCATGCCAGGACATTGAGCGAAGCCGATAGTTGCAGTCCGATACCCCCCGCTCCGACCAGGCCAAGAACCGTGGATTCGCGGATGTTGATATCCCAGCGAAAAACGGCGATGCCTGCAAAGGCGGGCAGAATTTGTGGGACGATGCCATAAGCCATGATCTGCCAGCGCGATGCGCCGGTGGCCGTTATGGCCTCGACCTGAGTGTGGTCGATTTCTTCTATGGCTTCATAAAGCAGCTTGGCGCAAAACCCGATAGACCGGATCGCGATGGCGATAACGCCTGCGAAAACCCCGGGACCGATGATTGCGATCAGCAGGAGGGCCCAGATCAACGAGTTGATCGAACGGGTTGAAACGATGATCAGAAGAGCAACAGGCCGGATGAAAACGGCCGAGGGCGTGGTATTGCGCGCAGCCAGAAAAGCGACTGGTACGGCAAGAAACAAGGCGATGATCGTGCCGAGCGTGGCAATATTCAGCGTGTCCCAGATCGGACGCCCCAATTGCGTAATATAATCCCATTTTGGTGGTGTCGCACGGGTCCAGATGTCATTTGCGATGCGCGGTGCATCCCAGACAAAGAACCATGTCGTCGACGCCGAGATGATCTGCCAGCAATAGACAAAAACTGCGACGCCCAAAAGCCAGCCAAACCAGCGAACAAGGCTTTGCCCGGTCGTTCGCCTGCGCCAAATCTGCGTACCTTCCTGTTCCAGAACCGGCATTACTGTACCCTCGCGCGAATGATACCCGAGAGGTATTCGAGCGCCATGACGATCCCGATAATAAGGATCAGTATGGCGGCAGCGGTGTCGTATTCGTAGCGATCGAAGGCTGTGTTCAGCGTCGCTCCGATGCCACCCGCACCCACAAGCCCCAAGATGGCGCTTTCGCGGAAATTGATATCGATCCGGTACATTGAAAGACCAACCAGTCGCGGCATGACCTGAGGCTGCACGCCGTAATTGATCCACTGCATCCAGCGTGCGCCCGAGGCTTTGATGGCTTCAGCCTGCACTTTGTCCATGGCCTCGATATCTTCAGCCAGAAGTTTCGACAGAAACCCGATGGTGGCGAATGAGAGAGTTAGGAAACCTGCCAAAGGACCAAAGCCAAAGATCGCAACCAACAGGATCGCTACAATGATCTCTTGCAAGGCACGGCTGATGGCGACAATGCCGCGGCAGATGACGTAGATGGGCAGAGGAGCGATGTTGCGTGCAGCACCCAGCCCGATCGGGATCGAAATCAGGATGCCCACAACAGACGCCGCAACAGTCATGACAATGCTTTCCAGCAAACCGCTCCAGATATCGCTCCAGCGCGATATAAAATCGGGGCTGGTGAAGGCCAGTACAAAGGCCCAGCCGCGATCCAGCCCTTCATAAACCCGACCCCAATCGACCTCGATGGTCAGAAAGGCGGCAATCAGGTAGGCAACAAAACCAACAATCAGAGCCCAGCGGAGCATCGCGTTCTTAACAAACGGCGGTTTGCGCCACCCCTTACCAAGAACGTCATCAAGTTCGGTGTGGCTCATTCTGCGGCCTCGATCTCTTCGTCTTCGTCCACTTTTTCAATCGTGGCTTCCCAGTCTTCTTCACCGTAGATTTCGGTTAGTTTGTCGGGGGTAAGACCGGTGGGGAGGCCGTCATATACTATCTCGCCAAATCGAAGGCCCACGACACGCGGCACGAACATCTGCGCAAGCGCCACGTCGTGAATGTTGATGATCGCTGCCAATCCGCGTTCCTGACAAAGCTCGGTAATCAACCGCATGATCTGACGGCTGGTTTTGGGGTCCAAAGAGGCAGTTGGCTCGTCCACCAGCAAAAGTTTGGGGTTCTGAATCAGAGCGCGGCAGATGCCGACCCTCTGGCGCTGACCGCCCGACAGTTCATCGGCGCGTTTGTCTGCCATATGCAGCAGTCCGACCCGATCTAGCAGACGAAAGGCTTCATCGACATCAGATTGAGGGTATCGCCGCAGGAAGCTGCGCCAAAAGCCGACATATCCCAACCGCCCTGACAGGACGTTTTCCATAACCGTCAGGCGTTCAACGAGCGCATATTCTTGAAAGATCATACCCATTTCGCGTCGCGCTTTGCGCAACCCGCCTGAGCCAAGTTTGGTCAGGTCGGTATCATCCAGCATAACAGCGCCACTTGTCGGCTCAACCAGTCGATTGATGCAGCGGATCATCGTGGATTTGCCTGCGCCGGATGGGCCGATCAAAGCAAGCACCTGTCCCTTGGGCACATCAAGATTGATTGCTTTTAACGCCTGATCCCCGGTTCTGTAAGTTTTGGTAAGCTCTTGAAGCCGCAGCATTTAATACCCCTGTAAGGGTTGAGACGGGCCCGACGGGACCCGTCATTATAGTATCGGATTATTGGCAGGCGTAGGAAACGCCGTTTGCCGCATCAATCTTGCGGATCACGTCCCAGAATTCCTGATAGGTCATTTCGAGGAACTGGCCTTCGTTCGATTTTGAGAACTCAGCCTCAAGTGTCGTGCCGTCCCATTCGAAACTGAAGAAAGCGTTGCGGATTTTCTCCTGCAGTTCCGGAGTCAGGTTGTACACGGTGCCAAAGCCGGTCGTCGGGAAAGTCTGCGATTTGTAGATCGTGATGACGTCGTCTTCGTTGATCACATCTCGCGAGATCATCCGCGATTTGACCGAGTTTGCGATCGAAGCAGCCAGATAGTCCTTGTTGGCCACACCGAGGATCGAGTTGTCATGTTTGCCGGAATAGACTGGTTCGAAATCACGTTCGGGCAACAGATCAAAGTCGCTTTTCAGAATAGCCGACGGTGCCTTGAATCCCGAGTTCGAAGTGGGTGAAGTAAAGGCCAGTTGCTTGCCCTTGATGTCCTCGACCTTTTCGATGCCAGAGCCTGGATAGGTAATGATCTCCATTTCATACCCGAAGTTACCATCTTTTGAGGCCATAATCGTGAAAGGACGGAACCCGGCGCAGTTCACCGCCAGCGGGTTAGAACCGGTGTTGAAACCCGCGATATGCAGGCGTCCAGACCGCATCGCCTCGATCTGGGCAGCGTTGTTCTGAACCGGGAAAAAGACAACATCTTTACCGGTTTCAGCTTTCAAATGGTCAAGAAAGTCCGACCACGCGGTTTTGTAAACGGCTGGGTCCTCGACCGGAGTGTAGGCGAAGATCAATGTGTCGGGATCGATCTGTTCGGAAGGATCGGTGGGGATGTCCGCGATCAGATCACCGTCGGCATCGCAGAACCGTTCATCCAGATCACCGCGCGGACAATCCTGAGCCGACGCAGCCCCGCCCAACGACAAAAGTGCAAATGCTGATGCTCCGATCAGTAATTTCACGTCAATATTCATATTATTCCTCCCAGTTATGCGTGGCCGTCACTGTCCACAGTTAGTCGTTCTTTGAAATGGATTCTCCGATAAGAATGGCAACGCCGGCTGCATTGATAGAGCCCAGCAAATCACCTCTCGGCTTTGTGTCGGTAATGATGGAATCCAGCCCATCAAGATCACCTACCTGCGACAGGCCTTTGCGCCCGAATTTTTCTGAATCAATCAGCAAATGCCGTTTTGCTGATCGCGCCAACATCTTTTGTTTGACCGCAGCAAACCCCTGCACGGTCTCAGACGGGCCCTCGGCCGAAATTCCGGATGCCCCGATCATGCATTGATCGACATTGAAACGGGACAGGTATTCGAGCGTATCAGTGCCGATAATGGCCGATTCCTCGGCAAGATACTCGCCTGGGCACAAGAGAACCTGGGTGGGCGAATGGCCAAGTGTCATCGCAACGGGGATCGAGTTTGTTATCACCGTGCACTCAGTTCCCTGATAAGAAAGCGCGCGCGCCATCTCAACCGTGGTCGAACCGGAATCAATCATCACCGTATCGCCATCTTGAATCAACGCAGCCGCACATCTTCCAATTCGTTCACGCTCCTCCGTACGCGCATTAGTCCGTTCATCAAGACTTGGATATCGTCCCTGTGTGGGCGCAGATGCCCCGCCATGTGCGCGTGCGATCAGCCCGTCTTCTGACAAGGCATCGAAATCCCGGCGCACGGTTTCTGCCGACACATTGAACCGCTGCGCCAGCTCACTGATCCGGACATGCGGGCGCAACTTCAGTTCAAGCAGGATCTCTCGACGGCGATCGGATTTTTTAACCCGAGCCTGACTTTTTTCAGACCTCATCCCGCGTGTTTCTGTTTTGGACATCCGGCAACCCGACTCGGCTTCACATTCACTTTTGTGGTGTTTCGGGCGTTTTGCAACTATTTCTGTTGCAAAACCCTCATATTGTTGTGAGACTTCGGAAAACATTGCCTCTTTCGAAGTCCCGGATCAATGTATGGATTGGCTGGTTGGCATCGCAGGGAACGGTAATTGAACGGACATACAGAATGCGCGATGGCCACGTTCGAGGAACAACGAAAGTCTGAAGGAAAAAGCACATAATACACCGGGAAAACCGGACGCAATGAACCAAACAGGGAGAGAAAATAATGAAGAGATTTACGTCTACCGCATTGGGCTCGCTAATCGCCCTTGCAGCTTCAATGTCAGCAGCCCAAGCAGACAAGCTGACTCTTTATTGCTCTGCTCAAGAGGATTGGTGTCAGCTGATGGCGCGCAGCTTTGAAGATGCGACCGGCATCGACGTCAACATGACACGTAAATCCTCGGGTGAGACATTTGCTCAGATTCGTGCAGAAAGCTCCAACCCTAAGGGTGACGTCTGGTGGGGTGGCACCGGTGATCCGCATCTTCAGGCCGCAGAAGAGGGTCTGACAATGGAATACGTCTCGCCCATGCGCGATCAGCTTCATGACTGGGCGATTTCTCAGGCTGAAAGTGCCGGTAACAGAACCATCGGCATCTATTCCGGTGCGCTTGGTTACGGCTACAATGCCGATCTTGTCGCCGCAAACAACCTGCCCGAACCGGCGTGCTGGAAGGATCTTTTGAAGCCCGAATACAAGGGTCATGTTCAGATGGCGAACCCAAATTCGTCAGGTACGGCCTACACGACACTTGCCTCAATGGTGCAGATTTTTGGCGAGGATGAGGGCTTTGACTTCATGAAAGGCCTGCATTCGAACATCAACCAATACACCAAATCGGGCTCGGCCCCGATCAAGGCTGCGGGGCGCGGCGAAAATACCATCGGTATTGTCTTTATGCATGACGCGGTAAAGCAGGCCGTGTCGGGTTTCCCGATCAAGGTCGTCGCGCCGTGCGAAGGAACTGGGTACGAGATTGGTTCGATGTCGATCATCGACGGAGCTCGCAACGAAGAAGAGGCCAAGAAGTTTTATGACTGGGCGTTGTCGCCCGAAGCACAGAACCTTGCCCTTCAGGTCAACGCATTTCAGGTGCCGTCAAACAAAGGCGCCGAGACGTCCGAAAGCGCTCCGGACATGAGCCAGATCAAGCTGATCGACTATGACTTCAAGAAATACGGCTCGTCGGATGAGCGCAAGCGCTTGCTGCAAAAATGGGACGAAGAGGTTTCGGTACTGCCGCAGTAAATGACTGACGACACGACAAAAACGACCCATCCGGTTCTGATCTTCTGGGTCATCGCCGGGTGGGTCGGATTCTGCCTGCTGCCGTGGTACATGGTTGACGGTGGCCTGTGGTCGTTCGAGTGGCTTCTGGACGGCTACCCTTTCGACGAAGATTATGCTCCAGCAGCCTTTCTGATCGGGCAAGGTGAAAAGCTGTGGCTTGCGCCGCTTCTTATCGCTCTACTGTTGCCGCTTTCGGTACTAAGACGCGCCAAATCAGATCCGCTCTATGCGCGCATTCTGATCCTGTCAGGGGCGCTGGGCTTCGGCTGGCTGATCGCACAAGGCTTTAGCATCGGAATCCGAGGCTACAATTTCGATTGGCTGGAGTCTGTGTTCGGAGAACTCGGGGATCGGCAATTCGGCATGGGCTATGGCGCGATGATCTGCGCGTCGAGTTTTCTGTTCCTTCTAACCCAGGGTGTCGCCGCACGTGGGGCGATTAACGGAGACGTCTTCGTGGTCAGCGCCATCGGTGGTGTGATCACCATCGTCACCGCGTTTGTATTCTTTCCCATCGCCAAGATGTTGTTCGCGGCCTTTGTGACGGAGGATGGCGCGTACTCCATCGCGGTTTTTTTCTCGAAGTTCTTTGACGACCGGCTTTGGGGGCTGGGATGTTTCTGGGGTGCGCGATGTGGGGCGGCCTGGAACTCACTATTCCTCGCCATTTTGGTTGGTTTCATCACCACGGCACTTGGCCTGTGCTTTGCGCTTGTCGTGACCCGCTCGGGCTTTCGCTACAAGCGCGCATTGCGCGCTCTCACGGTTCTGCCGATCATCACGCCACCCTTTGTGATCGGACTAGCGCTGATCCTGCTGTTTGGCCTTTCGGGCTCGGTCACGCAGTTCTTTGCAGAGCTATTCGGCACACAACCCACGCGCTGGCTGTATGGCATGCCAGGTGTTCTGATTGCACAGACTTTGGCATTTACACCCATCGCCTTCCTTGTGCTCATTGGCGTCGTTGAAGGGGTGTCTCCTTCGATGGAAGAAGCGGCCCAGACATTGCGTGCGAACAGATGGCAGACATTCAAAACTGTTTCCCTGCCGCTGATGCGCCCGGGCCTTGCCAATGCCTTCCTTCTCGGCTTCATCGAAAGCATGGCTGATTTTGGCAACCCACTTGTGCTGGGTGGCAATTTTGATGTGCTGTCGACCGAGATCTTCTTTGCAATTGTTGGTGCGCAATACGATCAGGGCCGCGCTGCGGTTCTGGCTATGGTGTTGTTGTTCTTTACGCTTTCTGCATTTTACGCGCAGCGGGCTTGGCTGGGTAAAAAGAGCTACACCACTGTCACTGGCAAAGGGGACGCTGGCGTACATCCATTGATGCCAACCGGCCTTTCCATCCCGGTGCTGACAGTCGCCCTTGGCTGGGCGGTATTCACCATCGTCGTTTATGCCATGATCGTATACGGCAGCGTGGTTGAATTGTGGGGGGTCAATAATTCCCTGACGTTCAAACACTACGTCACTGCCTTCTCGGTTCGATTTGAGGCTGAAGGCATTCGCTGGACTGGCGCTGCGTGGGATAGTTTCTGGACCACCATAACGATCGCCGCAATCGCTGCGCCGTTAACCGCTGCTGTGGGCCTGGTGACAGCTTATCTTCTGACCCGACAGAGTTTCGCGGGTAAAGACGCCTTTGAGTTCGGCACCATGCTATCCTTTGCCATCCCCGGCACCGTGATTGGCGTCAGCTACATTCTGGCCTTCAACGTACCACCGATCGAGATCACGGGCACGGGTGTTATCCTTGTTGTCAGCTTCATATTCCGCAACATGCCGGTCGGTGTCCGAGCCGGTATCGCCAGCATGTCGCAATTGGATCGCAGTCTGGACGAGTCCTCGCTGACCCTTGGCGCAAATTCCTGGCAGACTTTCCGCCGGATCATCCTGCCACTACTTCGACCGGCGATCCTTGCAGCACTGGTCTACAGTTTCGTGCGGGCCATGACGGCGATATCCGCTGTAATCTTTCTGGTCAGCGCGGAATATGACATGGCGACAAGCTACATCATCGGGCGGGTCGAAAATAACGACTATGGTCTCGCCATTGCCTATTCCACCACACTGATCTTTGTAATGCTGTCAGTGGTTGCCTTGATGCAGTTGATCGTGGGCCGGACCAAGATCGGGCGACGAATGACGCAGTCGCGGACCAATGTTTAGGAGAGTTTGACATGAGCCTGCAGTCCAAAGCCGCGCCGGTTCGGTTCGAGTCCGTGACAAAGATGTTCGGCAAGGATGTCGTTGCCGTCGACAATATCAACTTGCATGTCGAAGCTGGAAAGCTGGTTACGCTGCTGGGCCCTTCAGGCTGTGGCAAGACAACGACGCTGAGGATGATCGCAGGGCTTGAGATGGCAACCTCGGGCAAGATCACCATCGGGGATCGCGACGTAACCAAGCTGCCCGCGACGGATCGGGACGTGTCGATGGTGTTCCAGTCATACGCTCTGTTTCCCCATATGAGTGTGCTTGAGAATGTTATGTATGGCCTCACGTTCTCGGGCTTTGCCAAAGACGAGGCCCGCAGCCGCGCTCTGGACGGTTTGGAGCTGGTTGGCCTGAAAGGTTTTGATGGCCGTTTGCCATCAGAGTTGTCTGGCGGACAGCAGCAGCGCGTCGCCGTTGCGCGGGCTTTGGTATTGGAGCCACAGGTGCTGCTATTTGACGAACCTCTGTCTAATCTCGACGCGAAACTGCGCCGCCAGGTGCGCGAGGATATCAGGGCCATCCAACAGGATCTTGGCCTGACGGTCGTCTATGTGACACATGATCAGGAAGAGGCCTTGGCGGTATCAGACGAAATTGTCGTGATGCGGAATGCCGCCATCGCGCAGATCGGTACGCCACGCCAGCTCTACGATGCACCCAATGATCGCTTCGTTGCGGATTTTATTGGCGAAGCCAACTTGCTGGCTTGTCAGATCATCTCTGTCGAAGGAGATATGGCAACGATCGAGATCGAGGGCTACCGCCACACGCTGTCATCTCGCGATATGCCTCAGGGGCCCGCAACTGTCGCCATCCGACCCTCGCGTCTGGTGATCGGCGCCGAGCAGGGCATCGCCGCCACCGTCGCCAAGGCAACCTATGTTGGAGTTCGCATGGAGTACACTCTGACCGGAGCGTTCGGTCAGGTCTTCGCGGTGCACGACGATGTGGATGCACCGCTTGAACCCGGTGCAGAAATTCGGATGGGTTTTGCCGAGAAAGGACCCGTGCTTTTGCCCGAATAAATGCCCAAGCTTCTGATCATCACGCATCCCGAGGTCGTAATCGACCCCAACATTCCTGTAACGGATTGGGGGCTTAGTGAAACAGGTCGTCGCCGCGCTTCCGCGTTTGCGAACGCCGAGATCTTCTCGGAGGTCTCTCAAATCTGGACCAGCACCGAGCAAAAGGCCCGCGATACGGCTGAGTTTCTAGCGACGCCCCGAGACCTGCCGGTAAATCTAAATGCGGATCTTGGCGAAAATGACCGCAGCACCACCGGTTTTCTGCCGCGCGATGCTTTTGAAGCCGCTGCTGATGCTTTCTTTGACCACCCGGCTACCAGTTTTCACGGTTGGGAAACGGCAATAGAGGCTCAACAACGCATTCATCGGGCAACGATTTCGATTGTTGAAAAACACGATGGCAACGACCTTGCCATTGTTACGCACGGGGCTGTCGGCACTCTGCTATGGTGCATCTTATCGGGCCGTCCCATTGACCGGAGATACGATCAACCCGCGCAAGGCCACTATTGGCAGGCCGATCTAAAGACGCTTGAACCGTTGAGCGGGTGGTGCTCGCTCGACTAGTCGCTCAGGTCTTCCATGCACGCTCGGCTATCTCGCGCAAAGTGTCGAACACATCCGGTGTACCTGCGATCACCCGGCCGCCATTGCGGATCATGGCATCGGCATCCTGATCCTCAATCCTGCCGCCAGCTTCTGCGATCATCAACTGACCGGCCAAGCAGTCCCATGCATTCATATGCTCTTCGACATAGCCCAGCAGCCGACCCGCAGCCACATAGGCCAATGACAGAGCACCGCTGGCGTTTCGGTGAAACATCGCTCCATGTTCGATCAGATCTGCGATAATCGGAACAACGTGGCGGGCTTCGATGCGGTTTGAATATCCGACAGCTACGGTTCCTTCCTCCAGCGCGACGCCTGAAGCGACCCGCATCGGGGCGTTATTCAGCGTTGCGCCTCCACCCCGGACGGCGACATAGCTTTCGTCGACATTTGGATCATGGATGACGCCAATCTGGGTCTGCGCATTTGACACACCGGCCAGAACGATGGTCCAGGCTGGAATCCCGTTAACAAAATTGGTTGTCCCATCGATTGGGTCGATCACCCAATCAAACCCGCTTGTCCCTTTGCTTGCACCATGCTCCTCACCAAAGACTCCATCTTCGGGCCAAGCATCCCTGATCTTGTCGCGAATAAAGGTTTCAACGTTCCGATCTGCCTCACTCACCCAATCCTGAGCGCCCTTTTGGTCGACCAGCAGCGCATCCCGATTTGCAAAATACTCGGCCGCGACTTTTCCCGCTTCCTGGCAAGTCATAACCGCAAATTCTTTTCGCTCAGAAAGTTGCAACATGGGTGCCCCTGCATTTGATGAGTAGAATGTGCACCTTGGCGGATGTGGTATCGGCTGACAACAACCTTGGGTGTAAATTTCTCAATTCACCGAAACACGTATTGATCAGCTCAGAGGAGCAAGTGTCGCATGTAGATCGGTCACATTTGTGAACATCGGTGAATGACTGAATTCTGCCTTATCCAACCGAATGCGCGGAAAGGTTTGGGTCATATATCGGACAACTTCTTCAACCTCGATTGTGATCGCGTAACGCCCCAGGCAAGAGAATACACCACCCCCGAAATTCAGATGAGCTGGCTGCCCAGCACGTTCGAGAGAAAATTTTTCAGGCTCCGGGTAATAGCGCTCATCCCAATGGGCTGCCCCGATATTTGCAAAGACCGGTGTGCCCTTGGCGATATGCACGCCACCGATTTCTACGTCCTCCAGTGCTTCGCGAGAGGTTGAGATTGATCGTGGGTGGATACGCATAACTTCGTTCACGGCAATCGGAATTGCGTCAGGATCTTCGCGCAGCCTTTGCCAGATAGCGGGGCGTGAGGCCAGTTCGATAATGGTGCTTGCGATTTGATGAGAGGAGTTGTCGGTATTCGCCTCTGCCAGTTTGATAACCCAATTCCGAAGATCGTCATCCGTAAACTCATCATTGTTCGCTGCCCGGACCAAATCCGAAATCAGATTGTCAGAAGGGGCTTCGCGCGCGGCAGCAATCCGTGCGTCCGCATAATCAAGCAGGCTTTCAAACGCCTCGACAATTTCCGGCGTCTTTTCCGGATCTCGCGTATGAACTTGCTGAACCGTGTGCGACGTCCTGGCGATATAGGACGCGTCGCCTTTGTCCGCACCGACCCAATAACAATAGACCCGCGACGGCGTGGGATCACAAAGTGCTTCGATCAGGTCGACTCTGGTATGCGTCGGGATGTCAGAAATGATGTCAGCGACAACATCCTTAATGTCTTGCCGGAACGCCTCAGAGGCGTGCGGGCTCATCAGGCGCGCTATCGGCTGTCGTAATTTGCGCCGTTTATCACCGCGGTTGTAAAAGGATATAGACTCACGTTTGTAATTTAGCGCACGTCCTTCCGGCAGGCCCAACAGATGCATCAACTTTGGATGTCCTGTGCCAAATCGACGATCCAGGATCATGTTCCTGCAAATGTCATAGTCCAAAATTTCCACGCCGCGTTTACTACGGGCGATGCGCCATTTCCGTGCATGCTCAGCAAGGGTTTGAAACGGTCGCTTCTGATACGCTTCCGATGAAAAGTCTATCTCGGGTAGTTCGGAGATTGATAGCATATCGATTGCCCCAGAGTGGTCGACTTACTAGTGCGTGTCCTTCTTCAGACTGACGTATCGCTACGATGGACCACAGAAAGGCTCTCGGGCAAACTTCGTAACGATTACGGAAGGGTTCTGCACGCAGCCAATTCGTTTCTTTGGCGATTATCCCCGTTAAAGCTAGCAATCAGCTCGTTAAAAACGTGCCTTCACTTTGGGTCATACAAATATCCGATGCCTCGCACAGTTCTGATGATCTCGGGCTTTTCCGGGTTGGATTCAAGTTTTCGGCGAAGACGGGAAATCCTGATATCGATACTGCGATCAAATGGATCCCAGGATCGATCATGGGCCTGTTCAAGCAGCTGGTCGCGGTTCAGAACGCGTCCCTTGTTTTCGGCGAATACCTTGATCAGGTTGTATTCCATAGCGGTCAGCTGAACTTCGGAACCATCAGCGGCCAGAAGTTTGGCCGCGTCTTTATCCAATGTAAAATCGCCAAATGGTGCTCCGTTGATGTCGGGGGCTTCCTTGGTCGCCGTTTCATGTATTGCTTCGCGCCGGAGTATCGCCTTGATCCGAGCTTCAAGTTCCCGAAGGTCAACAGGTTTGCCCAGATAATCATCTGCCCCCATCTCCAATCCGACGATGCGATCGATAACGTCGCCTGCTGCAGTCAACATGATAACCGGTGTTGTGTTCTCAGGGCGCAAGGATCGAAGTATTGAAAGGCCATCTTCCTTTGGCATGTTGATATCCATGACAATGACGTCGACCCCGTTCGCAGACAGTATCTGCCTCAGCTCATCTCCGCCGGATGCTGCCGAAACCTCATATCCACGCTTGCCCAGATATTCCTGAAGCATTTCACGCACATCGACTTCGTCATCGCACACCAGGATATGCGTTCTCTTTTCATCCATCGGTTGCTTCCTTCCCTTCGGCAAGCAAATTGCCCACGAGGGTTCTGAGTTCCAAAGGCGAAACGGGTTTCTCGAGATGAGGCAAGCCGGATTCACCAAGCAATGCTTGCGAAGCCTGCCCCATCGTATCCCCGGTCACATAGGCCGTTCTGTTCAGCATGTGCGGAAATTCGGCAACCAGAGCCTGATAGATCTTTCGTCCATCAACACCCGGCATATTCAAGTCACTCAGGAATACGTCATAGTTTTCTGAGCGAAGATTGCGCAATGCTTCCTCACCGGATGAGACGAAATCGACGTCAAAACCTTCTTTTCTCAGAATCTCTGCGTGCAGCTCACCAACTTCAACTTCATCATCCACCACCAATGCCTTCAAAGACAGTGAAGAAGAAATTGAATCTTTCGGCTCATCTTCCATAAACTCGCTCTGTGCCCCGATAGGCAGCAAGATCCGCATACAGGTGCCAGTACTGTCGCTCTGATCAAGCCGAATCTGACCGCCATGAGACAGTATGATCCTGTGGCAAAACGCGAGACCAATACCGGTGCCTTCTCCAACTTCCTTGGTGGTGAAGAACGGTTCAAAGATTCGGGCGCGAATGGCCTTGGGGATTCCCGGGCCATTGTCCTTTACCGTCAACTCGACCATGCCTGAATCAAACCTCGGCCGCGCTGAAAGCTCGATCAGGTCACCGCGCTCAGATGACCTCATGGCCTGTTCCGCATTAATGATCAGATTGATGATAACTTGGGTGATCTGATCGGCATCCGCGGCAACCGGTGGCAAATCAGCAGGAATTTTCTGCACAACGCGGATTCCATCTGATGGCGTACCATACCCAACGACATCCGCCGCAGTCGCGATCAGCCCGGCAACATCGACATCCTCGATATTGCTGGGTTGCTGGCGCGCCATTGCCAGGAATGTTTTAACGATTTTCGCGCAGCGCTCGGCCGCATTGCTGATCTTCTCGATTCTGGCGGTCAGATCGGGGTCGGTAATTTCGTCCTTGAGCATGAGAGAATGCCCAACAACCACGGAAAGCGGATTGTTTAGCTCATGGGCCACGCCAGCAAGAAGTTCGCCAAGCGCTGACATCTTCTCATTCTGGAAAAGCATCTCGCGTTGCTTTGCGAGCTCTTCTTCAATCGCCAGTTCATCTGTCAGATCTCGTGTGTTCGAGACGATGACTTCTTCGCCGTTGAATTCGATCAGGCGGGAAGAATCTGCAGCCCAAAACTTTCTTCCATTTGCATCAACAAACTCCATCCGCCGATCTTTGAGAGATCCCGCTTCGCGAAGGTCTTTCAGGTATCGCTGACGTTCTGTCGGATCAGCATAGTAAGATTTGGAACTGCGGGCAGGACCAAACAGAGCCTTTATTTCCGGCGTTGCAAACAGGACCTCACCTGTCTCTGCATGCGTCATGTTGATCGCGGCGGGATACGCTTCCATCACCTGCCTGATCAAAGCATCGGCTTCCAGCTGAACCGTAAGATCAATAATACTGGTAACGATTACTTCTTCGCCTTTGTAATCGATCAGCTGCGAAGAAATTGAGGCCGGAAAAATCTTTCCATTGGCATTGCACAAATCGAGCTTGAAGTTTTCGACATGACCATCCGCCAACAGCAAGGTCACAAAATCCGCGCGCTCCTCAGGCTTGGCGTAATGCTCCCGCGCGAACTTGGAGGCGCCAAACATCTGAAGGGCGGCGGGTGTGCGATAAAGGATCTGGCCATCGCCAATGCGCGCCATCGTCACGACTGCAGAACTGGCATCCAGCACCTTCCTGATCAGAAGGTCTCCGTCGCGTTCTTCAGCCTCGGCCTGCTTGCGATCTGTAATATCCTCGCGCGTAACAACAAAGCCGCCAAGATTGGTGGGATGGACCGACACCAGATAAGTTCGACCGTCCGTTTCGGCCAGTTCATAATCCTGAATGAACTCGATCCCGTTGGCCAATCGGTCCGAGACCCACTGTTCTTCATTGCCGATGGCGTCAGCATAAATCCCGCGCCGCGCTGTTTCGCGCATCAGGATTTCCCAGTCTAGTCCGGGCTTTAACAGGTCCGCGACACCCTTGTTCATCTCGGCATAGCGCTGGTTGAACATGAGCAGGCGACGGTCGTCATCATAAAGGGCGAACCCTTCCTTAAGAGACTCGATTGCATCGCGCAGAAGGTCCCTTGCCTTCTCGATTTCCTGAAAATCGTTCGCCATGTCCATCGTCATCCTATTTTTCTACGGTATCATTGTTTCAGCGCCATTTCAAAATCAGCATCTAATGTTTCAATTGTTTCAAACCGGTCGGGGTGGCGCAAATTCCGGCCGTAATTTCCCATGTTTCAGAGACAGATAGCGCGTTGTGTGACCTGCTTCACAGAGCAACAACTGAAACACTTTGCGCTTATTTCGGAAATTTCAATGAAACAATGAACCGTCAGTTATTGCTCATCTCAAACGCAAGTGAGTAAGTACGATGACAATTTCATTTAGGTCTACCGAAGCAAGCAATGCACCGATTGTCGCATTGCATTCCTCCGCATCCAGCAGCGCTCAGTGGAGCCAACTGGAAGCCGATCTTGACGGTCGCTTTGATGTTCATGCCTTTGATCTGCCCGGCTATGGTCGTGCACCTTTGGCGAGCGATCACAGCCAAAAGGGGGCGGCAATTTCGGCGGCCTCCGTAATCAGAGAAATCGAAAAGCTGGGCAGCGCGGTTCATTTGGTCGGTCACTCGAACGGTGGCGGCATCGCAATCAAAATCGCCCTGATGCGCCCTGATCTGGTCAAAAGCCTGACTGTCTATGAACCGGCTGCGTTTCACTTTCTGGCTCATGGGAACAACAAAGGACGTCGCTTGTTCCAACAGATCAAGCTTTTGTCTGGGTTGGTATCTGGCGCTGCTGCCGAGGGTGATGCGGCCGCAGGAATGCAGCATTTCCTTGATTTCTGGAACGGAGACGGTTTTTGGGACAACCTGCCCGACAAGGCCAAAAAGAAATTTGCGGGCCAGATTTCGTCAGTCATGACGGATTTTGCCAACGGGTTTGCCGAGAGCTGGACGTTAAAGGATCTGGCCAATCTCGAGATGCCAGCCCTGGTGATGACCGGTCTGGAATCCCCTGAGATCGCTCAGAATGTCGCCGTGGCCATCGCCAAGACGTTGCCCAATGCACGTATCGCATTGTTGCCCGAGCTTGGACACATGGCGCCAATCTTCCAGCCGGAATGGGTCAATTCAAGAATCTTCGAGCATGTTGCCAATGCCGAGCGGCCGATCGCCGATTTCAGCTGGCCTGATCTCGAAGCTGCATAACTCAAACGCATTCAGAAGATGCGGCTATTTTGAAACCGCTGATCTAGGGTCAGCACAACACCCGGAGGACATCAATCATGGGTATTCAATCAACCATCGAACCCACAGCGGATTACACGGCAATCAAAGCCAAACAGAACGCAGCGTGGGGTGCCGGAGATTACAGCAAGGTCGGGGTCACGCTGCAGATAACCGGTGAAGAGCTTGCCGAAGCTATGGACATGCGCGCCGACTCAACGATCCTTGATGTGGCAGCGGGAAACGGCAACGCAACACTGGCCTTTGCCAGACGCTTTTGCGACGTAACCTCAACCGATTATGTCGAAAGCCTGCTGGAAGCCAGCGGCAAGCGTGCCCAAGCCGAGGGTCTGTTCGTAAACTACAAGGTCGCAGACGCCGAGAACCTGCCCTTTGATGATCAGTCATTCGACGCGGTAGTGTCCACATTCGGGGTAATGTTTACACCTAATCAAAAACAATCCGCTGCCGAACTTCAGCGGGTCGTTAAGGCGGGTGGAAAAATCGGCATGGCCAATTGGACCCCAGAAAGCTTTATCGGGCAACTGTTTAAAACGATTGGCAAGCATGTGCCGCCGCCTGCGGGCGTGAACTCTCCGGCGATGTGGGGAAGCCGGGATTGGATCGATCAGAATTTCGGCACTCGGTGCGCGGTAAAATCGTTTCGGCGCAAGAACTTCATGTTCCGCTACCGGTCAGCCGAGCATTTCATGGAATATTTCCGCACGTTCTACGGCCCGATGCAAAAAGCATTCGAAGCGTTGGATGCCGAAGGTCAGACATCATTGCGCAATGACATGATGGCGCTGATCAAAAGGTTCGACATCTCGACCAACGATTCACTGTGCATTTCTTCCGAGTATGCCGAGATTATCGTCGAACGCCGCTGACATAGTTTTTAGAACCATGACGCCCTTCGGCAAAGCTCCGAATGGCGTCAGAATGCAGCGACGGCAGCAGACTTGAATTGAACTGTGTAGAATTTGTAGTCTTTGACAATGGGAGCGCTTCCCTATTCGTACTATTTTGAAAGGGTTTTGGTATGGCTGAACGCACGCTCTATGAGAAGTACGGGGGATTTTCGCAGGTTAGCAAGATCGTCCTCTCTTTCTACGATACCCTTCTTGATAACGATGACATCGGGCCATTCTTCGACGAGGTCGATATGTCCCGGATGGTTGATCACCAGACTAAATTCATTGCTTCCCTGCTTGGCGGACCAGCGTCTTATACGGACAAACAGCTGAAACAGCTGCACTCACATCTCGATATCAACGACGCTCATTTTGATGAGCTTGAAGTGGTGCTGCGTGCGACCTTGATTGATCACGGTGTGGCCGACGAGGATGTCGAGGCAGTTGTCGCAGAGTTCGCCAAACGCCGCCCATTGATTGTCGGGTGACCCATGAAGATAGAAGCCATTAATGAACAGCTCCTGCGCGCAATCGGCGTCGGGGTCGCGCTACTGGATCGTAAATCATTGCGTTTCAGTTTTCGCAATGACACGTTTGACGACTGGTTCAGCAACGAAGCTGAGCCAAATCAGTTGCAGGAACTTTTTCCTGATCTGGATGCCGATGCCATGCAGACTGCCCTTGCGGATAACGGGCGATACGCATCGGAAATCAGGTTCAAAAAGAAACGCAGGACGCTGATCATCGCACTCGATTTCACTTCCACCAAAGACGACGTCCTGGTTCTGGTCTGTCAGAACATCACGCGGATCAAGGAGTTGGAATCCATGATCGATTCCTATTCGATGATGGTCGAGCGCAATACAAGAGAGATCAAACGCGAAAAAGAGCAGGTGGAGAAACTGCTTCTCAACATCATGCCTCGTTCGGTCTATGAAGAATACAAAACCTTTGGTGTGGTGACGCCACAGCTGTACAATCCTGTCTCTGTTCTGATGCTGGATTTTGTGGGCTTCACGGAAATGGTCGCCTCGCAGGACCCCAGCGTGACCGTCACTGAACTGAACGACATATATAGCGCGTTTGATCGTATCGGTGAGCAATTCGGTTGCGAGCGCATCAAAACGATCGGAGACGCGTATATCACTGTGGCGGGATTGCCTGATCCGACACCGGATCACGCCAAGGCTATCGCCAACACAGCCATCCGATTTGTGCGCTATCTGAACCGGCGCAATCTGAGCCATCCGCATCAATGGCATTGCCGGGTTGGTCTGTCTTCGGGTTCGGTTGTGGGCTCGGTCGTCGGAATTCAGAAGTATGTTTACGACATATTTGGACCTGCCGTGAACCTCGCTTCACGGTTGCAGGAATTCTCCGAGCCGATGGAAATCAGTGTTCAGGGCGAAGTCGCACATGTCCTGAAGGACCAATTCGATCTTGAAAATATTGGGGTCAGAACAATCCGAGGATTTGGTGAACAGGAAGTCTGGCGGCTTTCGGACAGCAGTTGAATGCAGCACCCTTGCCATCTTGGCTAACGGTAGATCAACTGAGTTGCACCTTCACAAAGTAAGAAACGGTATTTCAACGCGCGTTTTGGTCACTCGAACTACATGAAGTTCATCATATCGCAGCGTTGCTTGGCAAGTACGATCAAATGGGAGAACGCATCGTTTACAGTCGGCGTGAGCTTTGAAGTTTGATCGCTACAAATCGCAATAAAAATCGTCACTCCTGTGCGATTTTTCCAACGGATTGGTTTGTCGCAATCAACGTCGATCTATTGATTCCAAAGAATGGTAGTGGCGGCGCAAAAGTCCCACTTCGATGGTCCAGAGCTAGTCAATGTCGCAGAGCCTAGCAGTAAACATAAACACCGTCGCAACGGTTTTCTCTCATCATCTTAGCAGAACCGAAGGTACACTACACCAGGGTGGAGCCGGGATAGACGGAAGAGCAACTGGATGCCCATGTCGAAGAGGTTCGGCATGAAAATGGATTGTCGGATGATACCAAAGTTATTGCGTTTCATTGGAAGTCATCAGAGGATTGAAGCTGGTGGCGTTTTGCGGCGTCGAGAATGGCGCAAATCTACCTGCAGGGTGCGGCTAAAACCATAACCCAAGTACGATCCGCCGCTTCATAAAGCGCGAACTCCTTGGCTTTGCGAGAAAGCAGGTTTGCTCGATGTCCCGGTGATTTCGACCATGCTGCCATCACAGCGTCCAAACCGTTTTGTCCCTTGGCAATGTTTTCAGCCACGAAACACCAGTTGTAGCCTGTTTTGCGCACCCGTTCGCCCACGTCTGACCCGTTAGAGCCGGTATGCGAAAAGAACCCCCTCTTCACCATGTCATCGGCATGCGACTTGGCGGCTTGCTCCAACTTTGGGTTGTAACTTAGTGCTGGAACACCTTGACCGCCGCGAAACGCATTCAGCTCGTTTGTAGCCAATTTGTCGGCCATGAGAGCCGAGGGGAGCAGGAGTGCCATGGATAACAACAGGCGTAGCATCTTATGTTTGCCCGTAACTTTACTCAGTAATTTGAGTACCTGAAATTGACCACGGCATCGTTTTGAATTGCGCAGTGAGCTTTTATGTAGGAGCGGGCATCGGTACTATCGCTGGATCTCGCGACTTCCAAATCAATTAAATCAATCCCGTCTGCATTTGTCGTGTACGAGAGTGTGCGTTGGAAATCCACGGCGTAGTAGCCCTGATTAGTCATTGCGGCATGCGTTCGGTGCATACAAAGCCCGATTGCGTTTTCCTCTGGAGAAAGACTTGGGTGCTTCTGATAATGCGACCCATGATGGTGGTGATGCCGCGCAATGGATGCCCCTAAAACCCCGAGTGCGACACCTGCGATAACGTCTCCAGCATCACTGGCATTCGCGGTTGTTGGCTTTAGACCGGTCGTAGCGAACAAGGCAAAGGTGATCCCCATGCAGAGAGTTCTGTTAAACATTGGGCCGCTTCCTCGAAATTGGCATGGTATGCGTTGTCAGATATCCGTACCTGTAAGGCTAAGCTAGATTGCACGTTTCGGACCAGCTTTTTTGACTAAATTCGTGTCGATGGCTGGTTTGCACAAACAGTTTTATCTTCGTTTCAAAAGGTACGGCGCGCCGAACGCGTACCCCCTCATAGAAATCGCCAATCTCCATCAAGGCACGCCGCTCCTGCTTGGTATCGGTACAGCGTGTTTGAATTGTGTCTGGGATAAGAAAATAAGGGGTCTACGGGAATCCCCCAATTTCGGACAAGGCACTAACAGGGTAGATTGAATTCAACGGAACAACACTACCACTCCGTATACCCCCTCAAGAGAGAGGGGCTGGCTAAGACCCCCTCATCCAGCCCCTCACCACCTTCACTCTCAATCATTTGTGAGACGGTGGGTTCTTCCCCTACTCCCAATTTGGGAGGCCAGCGCAGTATACCACATGTGGCCCGCCATATTCAGCCCACTATAAATGGGGGGTTGGCAGGCCAACTGTCAGAAGCTGACGAATTCTAAGTCATCACTCCGGTTTAGTCGGATGTCGGCTCTGAGCCCAAAGTGGTAGTAGCTATTTCGTTGCAAACACCTGTTGCGCAACTTCGGCATCAGGTTCCAATGATTTTAAGGACTATTCAAAAAAATGGAAATTTGGGCGGTGGGAATCGCTGGGAACTCTGCCCTCAATTTTATGGCCAGCACATGCTCGCGTCTCGCTCAAATACGATATTCTCGACGGGAACCGTCTGATCTGCAATGATGCTCGTACTGCTTATGTTTTGCAGAGGGGGGAATTATGTTTGATTTTTCGTTGAAATTCGCCGCCCTGACAGCAAGCAACACTGCGCTTATTGTTGGTGTGTTGACGGCGAGTTCTCAGGCTCAGGTCCGTGAAGAAAGTCGCGCAATGGTGTTGTTGCGCTCACTACCGACGCTCAGCGCAAGCCACAGCGTGGCTATAGTCGAGTTGGATCCAGAGTCCGAAGATTTTGGCAAAATTATCAGTGAAGTAGAGCAGCCGGAACTCGAGCATCCGCTTCACCATCTTTACTACAGCCCTAACGGACGGCTTTATTCCACTGGCCTAGATCCCAAATGTAGTCTTGCGGAGATCGGATTGGCGCGTGACTCAACCGGCGCGCCCGAAGTGACCGGCATTCAGTGCCTCGACACTGCCGGCCAGATGGTGGGCGAAGACATCATGTGGACCCGGTCAAACGGAACTGAGTACATGTTTGTCACTTTCATGGGCGGCCTTGGCCAAGCCGATGGCGGTACGGTTGGCGTGTTCGACGCGCAGACCAATGAGGTCATCAAGGTGATAGAGGCGCGGAAAAGTGAAGTTGGGGAAAACGCGCCTTACATCCTGTATCCACATGGCATCTCGGCCTTTGACGACAGGATGGTTGTAACTTCCACTGTCCACCCAGATCTCGCCACCGGTGTTGGCAATACGGTAACGATCATCGACCTCAACACGCTCGAACCGGTCCAGACGATTGAGGTGCAAGGTGAGATGCCAGTCGGTTTCCCGTCTTCGCCCGTCGAAGTGTTGTTTGCGCGACCGTCGATCCACGAAGACATCGAACCGGCAGTGCTTGTAAATACCATGTTCGGCTTTGAAACATGGTCAATTCCGTATGACGCCGAAGCTAAAACTTTCGGGCCAGCTGAAGTGGTCTACAGCGGTGTCCAAAACGGAACTGCGGTGCCACTCGAATTCTACGGCAACGACACTGAGTTGTTTATCAGTCACGCGCTTCCGGGCGTGGTGAAACGATATGATCTTTCAAAGCTGCCCAAGCTGGTTTCGTCAGGACCAGACATCGTCGCCGATGCAGGTGCGCACCACATGATCTTTTTCACCACTAAGTCAGGACGTGAGGTGATCGCCATCCAGAACAATCTTCTCAATCTTGGCGACGCGAAAGCAAACGACCCGACAGATGTGGACTTTATCGCCGGACTCAACGCACACACGATAACCGTCCACGACCTTGCCACCGGCGAACGGCTAGCCACGGTGAATTTCCGTGAGCGCTACAAAAAAGGTGTCGACAATGTCGAAGGGCTTTTTGGCGCAGGGTTCGTTCACCACCACTGAAAAGCGCCAAAACATCAAAATGAAACTCGGGATCGCCGGGCTTTGCCTGGCGATCTTTATTGCATTACTGTCTGCGTTTTGGATCTCACGATCTCCTCCTGTGCCGACAGCCATCGCAGATTTCAAAGCACCATTTGTGTTTGGCCGTTTTTCGATCCCGGAAGATAACCCTCTGACAGAAGAAGCTTTTCAGCTTGGCAGGCGGTTGTTTTATGATCCCATGTTATCCGGCGACAACAGCATGTCTTGTGCAACATGCCATCAACAGGAGCGCGCCTTTACGGATGGCCAACCAGTCGCCTTGGGGCATGGCGGAAAGGAGCTTGCCTTCAACAGCATGAGCCTTGCCAATCTTCTTTGGGGACCGCGCCGGTTTTTCTGGGACGGTCGAAGTCCGACGCTGGAACACCAAGCACTGCAGCCATTGATAAATCCGGATGAAATGCAGCAACCGCTGGACGAACTTGTCCGCGAGCTAAAAAGCGCGCCTGAATATCCCGAGATGTTCTGGAAAGCCTACGGCGAGGTGTCGGAAGAGAACGTCGCCCGCGCGCTGGCAACCTTTATGCGAATGTTGATTTCCGCGAATTCCAAATACGATCGATATTTGCGTGGCGAACTGCGTCTTTCGCCGCAAGAAGAGCACGGGCGCAAACTGTTCATGGCGCATCCAGACGTTAAGGTCTCTTTGCGTGGCGGAAACTGCATCGACTGTCACAGTCAGTTCGTGACAGCTGGATTTTCGGATGGCTGGGATGGCTTTATCAACAACGGCCTTGATGCAGAACAGAACCTGGGCCGCGGACTTGAGGCGGTGACCGGTGACATCTTAGACCGGGGAAAGTTCAAGACGCCGACACTTCGAAACATAGCGGTTACAGGGCCTTACATGCACGATGGCCGGTTCGCGACCCTTAGCGAAGTGCTCACGCATTACAATTCCGGCATTCAGTTTAGCGATACACTTAGCCCTTTGATCCTTGAAGCGGATAATACCGTCGTAGATCCCATTGCTGCACACGGCCTCGGCCTCGCGCCCAAAGAAGTCGATGCAATTATCGCGTTTCTCCACACTTTGACGGATGAGGCATTTCTGACGGAGCCAAAGTTTTCAAGCCCATTTGAGGAAGAGACACAATGAAACGCCTAAACAGACTCAGCATCGTCGCCGTTTCCACTTTGGTCCTAGCAGCCATAATAGTTTTTGCCTTTGATTTTCGAACGAAACCCAGGCCGCTGAAACTGATTTTTGTAGCCGAAGCAAATGGCGAGCCGATTGAATTCGATACCTTCGCTTACACCAATCCCGGCGGAACAGAGATGTTCCGCCTTCGTGATTTCCGTGTCTACATCTCCAACATCAAACTGGCTGACGGTGACAAGGTACATGTCGTAGAAAACAGCTACCATTTGTTAAGGTTTGACCGCAGCACGCCGCAATTCAATGTGGTACTACCGAAAGTGCCTTTGCGACAGATATCAAGGATCTCGATGTCCATTGGGATTGATGAAGCCGCAAACGGGTCTATCGAAGTACGTGGCGACCTTGATCCCAATAACCGCATGGCTTGGAACTGGAACATCGGCTACAAATTTGTTCTGGTCGAGGGGGCTATCCAAATGGACGGGGCTGTAATGCCATTGGTCTACCATGTCGGCTTTAACGAAAATCGCCGGGATCTCGACTTTGTGGCGTCAACTTCCGTTGAACGGGATGAAAACAGACCGCTGACATTTTCCGTGGACGTCATGAAACTCTTTTCCGGAGAGGAGGTCATCAACATGACCGAACTACAGACCGTAAAGATGGACAGGTCCGACGCGGCACTCTTGGCAACGAATTACGCCCAGATGATTAATCCCATCTGGGGTGATTAATGGTGAACTTTGAGGAAAACTCACCAACAAGCGTCCGTCGAGTGGCTAGGTGACTCATTTATTCAGAAGTAGCGGGTCCATCCTGTAAAACGACATGCCCTATGATGTCTGCTTTGTCCGCACAACTGCCGTTAGTCTCGTCGCCAACCCTTTAAAAGCTCCCCAACCCGGTATTGTTCAACTTCGCGGTGTGCCATTGCGGTACGATAATAGGTCACCAAATCCTCCCATGACGACACAACATCCCGCCTCATTATCTGTGCCTGCGCATTCTATGACCGAAGGCTTCAACAACGCGCAGATGATAGAAAACCTAGTCGTTAGCCCCATCTACCTTGAGAATTAGGTGCTTTGAGGCTGCAATGACCCCATTCAGGTCACCAAACTCGGCCAGAAGATGCTTTGCTAATGGCTTTACGTCGATCCTTGGGATTGCGTTGAACAACAGCAACTCCAGTAGTTCATACTCCGGCATCGGCTCATGAATGCCGTCAACCTCGGTGCTAAGGGCGCAAAGCCCCACGTATCAGTAGATTATGCCCGCGGCGCAGATAAAGCCGCTGTAGCCCACCCCGACGAAGTCGCGCAGGGCTATGCCAGCGGCAAGATCGACGCCCTACAGAACTGCAGAGACACACCCGGCGCGGTTGCGGCCCACGACGCCAGCAAGACGCCATGCAAGCCGCTCTGGGGCCTGAGGGAGCAAATACGGTTCGCAACCAGATTGCTAACGAACGCACCTTTGCAGACACACAAAGGGCGCTTACAGGAAATTCCACGACTGCGCGCCAGTTGATTGAGCAGGGCATAGTTGGCGGCGCTGGTGGTGATGCAGGATTTGCCGCTACAGGTGACCTGACCGGGGCCGGTGGTGGCGTAGCTGCTGCGCTGATTGCTCGGAAAGGCGGCGCAGCGGCTCTGCGGCATATGTCGGCATGTAAAGAGACCAAGGTTGGCCCTGTCATTGCCGAAATGCTGATGCGGGCGGGTGTGCCTGCCAATCTTCAAGGAGCGGTTCAAAAGGCCCCCGACAAGGTAAAACAGATGATTATCCGCGCCCTGATGACGAACATAACTGGGCCTCAATAAACGCGGAATAAAGGATATAGGCTCCGTATAGCGAGGGGTCTGTTACACCGCCCAAAGAGGCGAGACCAAGAGCGCCTCAGCCAAGCGGAGAAAGCTGTCTATCGGTATCTGTTGCCACACCCCATAACGCCCAGCAAATAGAGGTAAATAGCAACCCAGACGCAGCAATCACGCAATAGAGCTCTAGGATAGTCAGGTCTGCAACAGTCATGCCCCACAACATGGACACCAGCACCCGGCCTGTAAAATCCGTAGGGGGGGAGTTAAGCCGGATTATCCAATGATATCAGCGCCTATTCACGCTTAAAGTGCACACAAATGACTGACCGAGAAAACGCCACAATCTGGATAAGCGTCAACTCTTCTTCCACTCCTAACAAGGTTGGATACCGCATCCTGTTCAATATATTAGCTACACAGCATCGGGGCATCTGCTCAGATAGCTGTAATCAGGGCGTTTGCCGCTCCTAAAAAACCCGCTACTGCCGCTGCACTCGCCAATAGTATGCAGACGACTTCAATCGCACTTAGTTTCATGTTTTGCCCCCAAGCAAGTCTCACATTGGACTTAGGGCAACCGTCGATGACCGAAAAGAACGTCATGATTTACGTGGCGGAAGCCTGCCTTGTTCAAGGCGTCAATCCGCTCAACTATCTATGCATATTACTTATGGTTGAGGGCATGAACGGTACTTGAAGCTTGACCTGTTGCACCACTGCACCGCTTCTATCGCTTGAGCCCTTTCTCTCGCCCACACGCCACCATTTCGCGTCTGAGCGTCACAATCCCTGCAACACTGGTTCTGTGGTGTTCAGCCGCTCGTATTGCTCTACCGCTGACAAGTACTCCGCAAGCTGCTTGCCTTCCTCGGTATCTGGTTCCGATCCCCATAGATACTCAATCTCTCGCAAGGCGGCGCGGTATTCAGTCGGGGTGCGCACAGTGGTCATGGAAACACCTCAAAGCTTTAATCTATACGACGTGCATACCTGTAAGTGCGTGATTCTGATAGGCGGCTGTTTTGGCCTCGATACGGTTCCGCTCAATGTTGTAAGACCCGTCGGACTGGATAGCATACAATTGCGCTACAAAGGATTAACGCACATTAAGCAAAATTAACTTTGGCTTTTTCAAACCATAACGCGACTTCATCTATAACACTTCCCGAGTCCATAAAGTTCATGGAGTGCGGCAATGTTTGACTTTAGTGACGTCACATTTGACATGGAAAATTCATATGTGCTTGAAGCAAGATCACAGGATTATGCAATTAACACCAATGATTTGAGTTCGAACTTGGATGCCAATGATTTGGATCTCGAATTTGAAGAATGGGCAGACTCGTCGGATCATTCACCAAATGCGGAATGGACATCTGATTTTCTCAACGAGTACCAAGACCCGCAAAATTTGCGCGACATGCAAGAACTGATGGAGAGTGGCGTGCTTAGCCCTACGGCTGAAGAACTGAACCAACATAATCAAATATTGCGAGTGCTAATGACGACTTACGGGAACACCATAGTTGACTTGTCGCGAGCGACTGCATTTAGCCTTACTCGCTAGTGCACTGGCCCTGCACCGATTGCGTCCGGTGTGGGGCTTTCAATTGGGTGTCATCTAATCTGGAAGCACCCCGCTCCGGACCGCTTCAAAGAAATTGAGGAAAGGCCTGCCTTCTGGCGGTTATTCGCAATCGTGTTGATATGCTCAACCTGTGGGTGCAATAATAATTCCAGTATAAGCGGAGACGGTTCTTGGGTCAGATTGGAAAGGGCGAGGTTTGGCTCGCGCTCTTGTTTATTGCGATTTTTTCGTTTGCTTTGCTTCACTACGTGCAACCGGTTTGGGTGCAGGACGCCGACGCAAAAGTGGCTAACGCACTTGAGTTGAGCTACGCGGGATCGAGGTTCGACCAATTCGAGGTCTCTGTGGAGCAATGCGAAATCAGAATGTACCGTAAAGATACCAAAGCATATGAAAACGGTTCAACACTACAGGCATTCAGCACATACATAGACCTTCGCCATCACGAAGCGGAAATTGGCGACATCAGCAAATCCGATGGCGATACGTGGTCAATTTTTGTGAACTGGAAGCCGGTTGGCGAGTGGGAAACTCAGACGGAAGAAATTAAGAAAGAGGCTGAAGCACACCTTCAGGCTGCCAGGACGAAGTATGGGCGCGGACAGGCGGCTGCGATTGCGGCCAGCGAAAACCTTTCTCAGTCGTACGACACCAGTGACTTTCATTCACTAGGGACGACTGAGTATTGTCCCGCCGGACTGAGTGTAGGGCCGTTCACAAGAGCCTATAAGCTTGTTGGGCGTGACGCTAAGGAGCTAATGCAATCAATCCAAGCGCTGATGATTGAATGTCGAGCACGCTAATTCCTGGCCGGACAGAACCGTTCAAACGGCACCGTTTAGCAGGTTTAACGGTTTTTGCAGGGGTTGGCGTCGAAACAGGGTTTTCTGCGCAATACGCGCGCCTAGTCTGTTATCGGTTGACGGTGTCAATTGCAGAATCGAGGGTGAGGCGCATTGCAGGCCCCTGTGGCAATGCTATCTACGCACCAGAAAGCGGCCGAATTTATTTAGGAAAAATCAATTGAGTGCTCATAGATGGAAATCGATAGCTACTGTATTCCTGACGTTTTCGGCCTCAACCGCACAGTCATCAGATAGTTGCAGCACGTGGGTGGGAAGCGCGAATAGAGACATGGTGGTCGAGATTTCCGAGACGTTCTTTCTCAATGAGGTTCGCAATCTTGGTGAAGATCACCGAAAAACAATTGAAAACCACTTACGGGAGAATACTCAGCTAATTAATGAACCGATATTCAGGGCACTCTGGGCTTATGTTTATGCTCTCAAAGGTGATTATCTGAGTGTTGTTGCACAAGCTGAAGCAGCCGAGCGCTTGGCTCTTAGAAGGCAGGACTGCTATTTATTGGAAATCATTGACATGTCACAAGCGCTGAGAATTGCGTCCATCAGAGCGCATGGAATTTCCGAACAGCGTGACGAAGTGCTCTTTGACGGGTTCACTACGGTGTTGCCAGATTCCAGAGGGAACAGATTGGTCGATCGCGCAGTTGTTGTTTGCGAAGCACTGGCGGCAATCATTTATGCGGAAACCGGGCGTCAGCTTGACGTAGGCGAAGACTGCCAAATCAAGAGCGTTACCCAGTTACAGTGAAAGCCCTCTTTGGCGTTTATGTTGCTTAGCACAGGAAGTTTGTTTTTCCTTCTCAAGGGTATCGTTAAGCTCGGTCAAATCGAGGTAAGAAAAGGGGCGCACCCACCACAAGCGCGCCCCACCAAATGAATTACCAAATCCTAGCGTTCTCAAATACACCAACGCTTACTAGTTAATGCAGGCAGTGTGTCCGATTCTGAGTGGGCGGTCAGTGATGCGGGTTACACAGGTTAGATATTAAGTGGACCTCAGAGTCTTCGACCAAAGTTTGTTAGTTGCAGGCTGATTGCCCTGCATACATACCAACGCCTGCACCCGCTGCGGTCGCCAGAGTCTTGCCTGTTCCGCCACCGAACCGGTTTCCAACTACTCCCCCAAGGGCAGCACCACCTAAGATACCTGCCGCACAGCGTGCGTCATGCTGTACTTGGGCTTGAGTTGGCGTCGTCGGTGCTCCACATGCGGCCACGAGCAGTGAAATCCCAAGTACACAGGTTAACAGTGCTTTGTTCATCTCGATTGCCTCTCAATTTACCGAATTAGCTGTCTGAGTAGGTGGCTCTTGGTCGTCTATAGTACAAGGCATCAGCGTCTGTGCGATTTAATGTTAACCAAATTTTAATAAAGGGAACTCTGGGTCCAGCCCCTAGCCCGCAACCCAATCTCCTTGAGTTTTCTAAGTCTCAGTTCGCTAGTCTTCCGAAGCGCAGGCCGCCGTTACCCACCAATGGCTCATTCTTGCATTACGGGTTTGGCGTCAGTAGCAACTCGCTACAATTTCGCGAGCGACTTGAGTGTCTTCTCCAAATGAAGTGTACAATTCCAGATATGGGCTGACAGCCCTATTGTCCGATACATAAGCTCGGAAATCGGGCAAGTCGGGATGTTCATTTATTGAGCCTTGCAGAGCCTCAAATTGCGCCTGAGAAACAGCGTTTGCCGGGTCGGCTTCGAGCCATTGAGACATATCGTCGTCGCGCCAATCGAGCACCCAAAAGTCATTGGGTGAAGCTAAGCGGCTTGGATCATGTTCCCAAAGCCAGACTATTCGAGAAAGCCGCATTGCGAAGTTTGTTTTCGTAGCTTCCGCTCCTAGTTGGACAAGCTCGCCAAACTCGGGACGCTCGGTGGATACCAATTCGGCAAAGTCGTCCTGAAACTTGAACTTAAGCTCCAGCTCGTCTCTCAACGCTGGCTCTATGCAAGTCCAATCAGGTGAAGCCACCGTTGTGCTTGGCAGCAAAAAGGCACAAAGCATTGCAGTTCGGGTGAGGGCGCTTGATAGCTTCATTCCGAACCTTTCTTTGAAAGCACTTCCCCGATCCTGAACGCGGCTTGGCTGAAGCGGCAAGGGTATTGAGACCAGAAGGGCGTATCGCGTTTTCAATCTGGAAAGGGAAAGGATCAGATGGTGCATTCGGTTGGTTGTTCGATGCGGTTGGACGACTGGGCGACCCCTCTGTAACACTACCTTTTGGACCAGATGCTCATATGCTTGCCAACCGTTCTTCTGCTGAACCTATGGTCACCAATGCGGGATTTGCAGAGGTTCAGTTGTTCGATGTGCCGTCTGAATTGTATGTACAGCAACCTGAAGATTTGTTTGATGCATTTGACCAAGGTGCCGTTCGCGCGGCATCACTGTTGGGATCGCAGCCAGCTATGAAGCGAGATTCAATTCGCTCTGATTTGGCAGAACGTACTCGCACTCTAGGCACCATGCACAATGGCGGTTTTCTTGTTCCGGCTCCGTCTGTCATCATTTCAGCCGTTCGCCGCTGATTTTTTCAAACCTTTGGTGATTACGCACGCTCTCCGAACGGCAGCTTTGTCCGCGATCTAGACCTTTGACAGCGAATCGATCTGCGCCTGCAGCGAATGAAGGCTTTGCGGGCTGCAGCCACGGCAATTTGAATACTCAGAGAAGGTCCGGATTGGACCGATACCAGTCCAAGCCTTCCAAATTTGGCAAATACCGTTTCGCATCCGAGGTCAGGAACGAGCCCAAAGCGGCCCTGAGAAATGACGCAACTCATCTCCCGCGGTGAATGTAGGTAACACGCTTTAGGTTGGATCGGGGTAGATGCCTGCCGTTCGGCTATCAGCCCACGATCTCGTAACCCATCTAGGCCTCTATGCTTGGATCGGATCACCTGGCAACCCTATATCCTCTCTGATGGGGTCAGGCAGATGAAGGTTTTGTGCCAGGATATCCGCTTTTTCTGACAGCGTTTCCGCGCGTTCTGCAGCAGTTTCCGCTTTGGAGTGCATTCGCGACTTTCTGAGTATCCACGCCTTCACCAACCAGAAGTGTCGACAGTAGGGACGCATTTCAGTCGCGTCCGAAATTGCTTCAAGCGCGAGTTGCTGATCACCTGCCATCATGTGTGCAATCGAAAGGGGATAAAGCCGGTATGGCAGAAACGGATCTTCGGTGGAACGATCCACAGCCTCTACCAAACTCTTCCGAGCAGCTTCCCAGTTGCCGGCAATAAATTCGGTATAACCGCTCGCCTCCATGCCCAAAACATAGCTGGGATTCAGCCGGAAAATTCTATCGATGTCCTTCCTTGCACCATTCAGATCACCCGCGAGGCGCGCGCGCACCTGGGCCCGCGTGTACCAGCAATAATCGGAACGAGGCGCAGTCTGAACGGCTTTATTCGCAGACTCGATGATCCGCGTGCGTAAATCAGGATCAGCCTCGCGATAGCATGCCTCCAAGGGGTACAGTTTGGCTTCGCACCACATCGCAAGCCCGGACCCATTCTCGGGATCAAGTCGAAGCGCTCGCTCCAGCAATTTACCCGCATGATTATAGCCCTCGACGGTGGCACGGTAAAACAGCATTGCCGCTCGGGATCTCAACTCACTTGGGCTCAATTGATCGTCTGGAATATCATTAAGTCGGTCACCGTCAAACGCATTGATCTGCAGACGTAAATCGTCTGACAGCTGTTCTGCAGCCCGGTCGCTTAATTCAAACAAATCCTCTGAATCTCCGTTTAAGAAGCGCGACCAGGTTACCTGTCCATCTCCCAACCGGGTAAGGCTGGCCGAGATCCTTGCTTCGGTTTCTCGGCAACGCAATCGGCATCTCAGGCTATACGTTGCATTAGTCTCAGACATTGAATCTGTTGCGATTACACGCACACCAGTGCGGCGCGAAAGACTGTAAACCAGTTGCTCCTGCAGATCAGCGCAAACCTCGAGCGTTTCTCTTGTTTCGGGGGCACTTGTGACCGGCTCCACTGCAATAGAAGGCAATTCTGTGTGTTCTTTCTCTCGCTGCGTTGCGGGCCGCCATTGAAACCCATTCACAGGATTAGCAAGATTCTTTAAGTCGTACGTACCCGCATCGCTGAAACCCGCTGAAAGCTTTTCGTCCAACTGCCGCTTGAGGTCTTCGGAGATCATCACACCACCGGGTGGCGCTTCAGTCTGCAGGCGCGCAGTGATGTTGATGCCGGTACCATAAATGTCGGTCTCGTCTTGAATGATCTCCCCGAGATGAGCGGCCATCCTCAGCCTGATTTTTTCATGGTCGACCAACGCAATTTGCACAAATTGAGCGGTTTCGATTGCCGCTGATATCGACGGAAAGGCAATTATCCATCCATCGCCCATACGCTTCAGTATCTCGCCGCCTCTTCGGACGGCCTCAGGTTCTAGAAGTTTATCACGAAGTTCGCGGACCAACTCGATCGCGAGCGACTGATCCGCCTCCATTGCGGACGTATAGCCGACCAGGTCAGCCATCAAGATCACGGCAAGGCGAGCTCTCATAAAACGACGTTAAGACAACGTTAAGGCATTGTCATCTTTTGAAAGCGGGCGATGCGACCTCGGGGCATCAACAAAGCAATGCAGTGACTGGCGGCATTGTACCAAACTGGCCCTTGGCGCAGATCGCGCCGAAGGTGCCAGGAGAGCCCCAAAGGCGACTTTCACAGCGATGACCACGTCTCACAAACAGTCTATCTAACTGCCGGATTCGGTGAATAATGCCCAATCTGCTATCCTTGGTTCAAACAAAGGGGAGAAACTAGATGGCGAACGCGTTTTCATATGCTTGTCGGGATTGTGAAGGGATGGCGGCCTGTCCCGCAAGCGTGGTCGCCGAGACCAAGGATGAAGTTTGGAAACTTATGGAACTCCATGCGCAAGTTGCTCATAACGAAAATCCTGCTGATTGGGATGGTGAAACACGGGCCTATCTGGCGACCTTGATTAAACCCGTGAACGTCTGAAACGTGCTCTGGCACAGACGACTGGAGGTCGACATGGCGCGCACATTTGCTCAAATGGAAGAAGAGGGAATTTCGGCTGCTGAAGGCATCTCCGCTGCCGAAGCACTCGCAACATTGGAGAATGACCAAAAAGTACTCTTGGTCGATGTAAGGGACACCGCGGAAATGGACGCCACCGGTGTGAACCCAAATGTCGTAGCTGTGCCCGGCCGCGCTCCTAGCTATCGTGGCGCTGCCGCAGCAAACGTCCTGACCTCAATGGGGTTCCAACATGTTCGCTTCGTCGATGGGGGCATGGCAACTTTGATCAATGCTAGGGCCACCACTCAACGACTTTGACGGTGCTATCTCGTCTTACCAGCCCATCATTTGAAAGGGCTTGGTTACCGCTCCGAGCCCTTACGGACGCGCAAAATAGATGGTGCTACGATACGCCCGATTTAGGCAGACAAGTATCCAGGCATCGCCGTTGTTGGAGGATGCATACATGATAATGCGGATTTTCAGGTGCTTGTGAGACCAGGTAAGGAGAAAGAGTTCAGCAAATTCTTTCACGAAACTGCCATTCCATTGATGAAACGGACAAAGGGCGTCGTCCAAGTCTTGCCGGGCGCCGCAAGATCAGGTTCCCCGAGAGAGTTCAGCATTGTGATGATTTGGGACAGTCTGGAGTCTCTAAAGGCGTTTGTAGGGGAGGACTATGAAAGCCCCCACATCGATCCGGCAGAAGCTGAACTGGTCGAAGCTCGGTCAATCAAACACTACGACCTGGTGGAGTTGTAAAGCAGACCACCTGCTATCGGCCTCGCGCCCTGGCGGATGTTGCTGTGCGCGTGGGTCAGCACTTTCTGAACGACCAACCAGATAGAGCCTGTCATAGATATGGCGTCCTTTGGGGGCGCACTGTGAGTTCCGTGACGCAGGCGTTGTTGGACAGCATTACAGCAGTCGAGATTAGCGTTGAAATTTCTTCAAGCTGAATCATTTTGGAGCGGTCTTTGCCTGCGTCGGACACGTCTGGAGTGTTGACAAACCCCGGGTGCACAAGGGTGACCCGAACACCGTCTTCGCGGACATTTTCGAACAGAGCCTTGGCAAAACCAGCCTGCGCATGCCGCAGGGCACAATGAATGGCGTGATTTTTCCAGCTCAGCCAGGATGTAGGCCCGCAGATATAGACAAATGCTCCCTCTGTTTCACGGATCGCAGGCAAGACATGCGCGGTCAGTCTGATGGTTGACCGCAGCACTTGGTCGATGGATGTGTCCCAATCTAAAAAGCGGTCAATCGAAACAGCGCCGTAGGTGAACTTGGCGGCGCAGTGAACCATCGCGTCCAACCGCTCGCTTTGCAGCGCCCAGTCTGCGAGAGCGGCCACAGAAGTCATGTCGCCCATTTCTGCGGCAAACCATTCGCCCGTGCCACCTGCGGCCTCAACCATGGCAATTGTTTCTTGCAGCGCTTGCTCGCGGCGTCCATGCGCGAGTATGTTCCACCCTTTCGAAGCCAGGTCGATGGCCGTTGCCCGGCCTATTCCACTTGAGGCACCCGTAATCAGAGCTGTTTCAGCCATGAGCATTCCCCGATTTGCTTATGGAAGATTACCACAAACCGCCACCCCACTTAAGAAAGGCCAAACCTGACCTTTTAGTCAAAGCAGCTAAACTGGAAGGCGCGCGTGGATTTCAATTGGGGCAATCAAACCACGTTCGATATTCCTGACCATATGTTGCACCTTAAGCGCGGTGTCATCGCCCATTATAAGATGAAGACCCAAAGGTGGAGGGCCATCTGAACGGCTTTGTGCAGTTGCCAGATCTGCAAAGAACTGTTTGGCGAATGCAGTGCGGTCGATCCGCTCACTCACCTCGAAACCGACAGATTTCAAAGCAGCTTCATATGTCTCCGGAGAAGTCAGTGCGCTTTGATCTGCAGATGACGCCCAGGGTGCGGGATAGTCCATTTGCCCCTCTCCGACTTGCATAACATCGTAAATCGCAAAAATTCCGCCTGGCCTGAGCACTCGCTTCGCCTCACGGGCGATGCCGACTTTGTCCGCGATGTTCATGCCGACATGGATCATGTAAGCGGCGTCCATGGAGTCAGTGTCCAGCGGCAATTCCAACACGCTGCCTTCGATGAGTTGAACTCGGTGTAACAAGCCCGTCCATTCTGTAAGAGCGCGACCGGTTTCCACAAACTCGGCGGTTAAATCGACACCGGTCACATACGCCCCGGTGGCCGCCGCCACATAGCGTGCCGGACCCCCGAGCCCACAGCCAAAATCGACAACCCGGCTTTCAGGTGAAAGGCCGAGAGCTTTCACAAAAGGTTCGGTCGCGAGACGCCCGCCAATGTGAAACTCGTCAACCGGCGCCAAAGCGTCGTGGGAAATTGGCGGGGTCAGGCCCAGTGCTGCGCAACCATCGGAAATCCGTTTGAGCAAGTGACCGGAATGGTAATGGTGCGCGACTTCGTTGGGATTGGTCATATTGAAGCTTCCCTAATCGATGCCGTCAGGATACACAGGGTGAGCCAGAATGTCAGCTTCGTCCGCTCTTCGGACCTGCGTCTGTCTTCCATCTTCGCCCGTGCAGCGAATGTCTCCTTTGACGGGCCGCATCGCGGCGACGGTGATCAAGGCCGAACGGCTGCATTGGGCCGTTGTCACACATCCCAACAAACTGACTTATCGGCAGCTTTGTCCACGTAGCAGTCGTTCACGCCTAGTGCAGCGAAGGTTTGCTCTGAGCCCAAATCGACGGATGCTGCGCTGGGGTTAAATGTCCGCTTTCAGCGAGCTAAATC